>CAIQJD010000814.1 GCA_903872005.1 uncultured bacterium
CGTAGACAAAAGCGCCCAATTAAACCCAAAGACCCGAAAGGCAAGTTGATGGGGCCAGATTACCTCACCTATGCAGATTATCAGCGCGCGGCCGAATTCCTTCGGCCGCGCTTGCGCCGGCCGCCGCGCGTCGGCCTGATCCTCGGATCGGGCCTCAACGCGCTCGCGGATGAAGTCCAGGATGCCGTCGCGATCTCCTACTCAGACATCCCCGGCTTCCCTTTGCCCAGCGTCCAGGGTCACGTCGGCCGGCTTCTCTTTGGAACCCTGGAGGGCCAACCCGTCGTCTTCATGCAAGGACGCGTGCACTACTACGAAGGCGCGTCCATGCAACAGATCGTCCTGCCCGTGCGGGTCATGCGCCTGCTGGGCGTGGAAATCCTGATCGTAACCAACGCCGCCGGCGGAGTCAATCAGTCGTTCCATGTCGGCGACCTGATGCTGATTACCGATCATATCGGCCTGATGAATATGACCGGCCTGAATCCGTTGCGCGGCCCCAACAGCGAAGAGTTCGGGCTGCGTTTTCCGGACATGACGCGCGCCTATGATCGAGACCTGCGCGCGCTGGCGCTACGCGTGGCCCACGAGCAAGGGCTGGTCTTGCAACAAGGCATCTACGTGGGATTGGCCGGCCCGTCCTTTGAGACGCCGGCCGAGCTACGTTTCCTGCAAGCCATGGGCGGCGACGCCGTCGGCATGTCCACCGTGCCAGAAGTGACAATCGCGCGCCATGCCGGCATGCGCGTCCTGGGCATTTCGGGTATCAGCAATATCGTCATCCTGAACCCCAACACGGAGGACACGACGACCCACGAGGAGGTCCTGGTCGCCGGCCGAGAGATGGGGCCGCGTCTGTTGGCTCTGCTGCGCGGCATCCTGTGCCGGCTCGACAGTTCGCCCAGCTAATTGATACCTGAGAGGCCGCCCTTTCCATGGCTATTGTTCTGAAAGTGATCCACGACTACGGGCTGTGGTTCTATGGCGCCACTGCCATTGTGGCGCTCTTCCTCCTGCGAGCAGCCTTGTTGGCGCGCCGAGACCGCCGGCAGGCCACCTTCTCGCTGGAACGGGAAGCTGCCCGCAATCGCGAATATACCATTATGATTGTCGCCCTGGTCGTCATCGCGGCCATGGGCGGCATTTACGCCGTAGATAGTCTGGTCGTCCCCAATGTAGAAATCCCGTACGAACCGACGCCGACGCCGACCCTGCTCTTCTTGCCCACCGTGACGGCCACGCCGGCGACGCCCACCGCCACATCCACCCACGTGCCCACCGCCCGCCCCACCGTGCGGCCCACCATTGCGCTGGGCACGCCCACGCCCACCGCCGCGCCCAAACTGGCGCCGGCCGCCTGCGGCCATCCGGGCGTGGCAATCCTCGCGCCGGGCAACGGCGCGCAAGTGAAAGGCGCAGTGCAGATCATCGGCACGGCTGCCGTGGACCGTTTTCAGTTTTACAAGATCGAAATGGGCGTCGGCGAAAACCCCGGCCAGTGGAATTTCCTCATGTCCGGCAGCGTCGCGACACAGGGCGGCCTCCTGGGCGTGTGGGATAGCAGTCCGGTTCCCGCCGGCATCTACGCCCTGCGCCTCGTCGTGGTGGACCAGACCGGCAACTTCCCCGAACCCTGCAAAGTCGTCGTTAACGTCATCAAGTAATTCCCGAACAGACAGCGGCCGAAAGGATGGAACCTTTCGGCCGCTGTCTGCGTCTATTCGCTGTAACGGCCTTGCCGGCCGGCGAGGCGCATCTACCGCAGTCAGAGAGGAGTCCCGAACACTATGTCGCACAAAATCGTGTTAGCCGTAAGCAGCATCGTCGTGCTGGCCTTGCTCGCCTTCTTGGGCCTGCAGGCAGCCGGCGTTTGGAGCCAGAACGCGGTCGCCCAGGCGCAGACCACTCCCGCCGCCTCGGCGGCCCTGCCCCGCACCATTACCGTTGTCGGAACCGGCAAAGTATCCGTCAAACCCGACGTGGCGACGATCTCCGTGGGCGTCCAGGTGGACGCCGCCACCGTGAAAGAAGCGACCAGCCAGGCCGCCTCCCAGATGGACAAGATCTTGGCCACGCTAAAGGCCCAGGGCATCGCCGACAAGGACATCCAGACCAACAACTACAGCATCAACTACGATGCGCGCAGCGCCGTAACGCCGGTCGGCGCATCCAAGACACAGAGCAGCCCGGCGGAGACCGGCGTCTACCACGTTTCGAATATGGTGCAGGTGAAAGTGCGTGACCTGGCCAAAGTCAGCGCGGTGGTGGATGCTGTCATTGACGCCGGCGCCAACAACCTGTGGGGCATCAACTTCACGCTGGAAGATACCAGCAAGGTCGCCTCGGAGGCGCGCGCCAGGGCCGTGTCCGACGCCAAAGCGCGGGCGGAAGAGTACGCCAAGCTGATCGGCGCCAAAGTCGGGCCGGCGCTGCAAGTCTCGGAAGTGATCGGCGGCGGTTCGGTCGTGGGGAACTACATGCTCGATTCGGCCGCCCGGTATGGCGCTGGCGGCGGGCCGGGAGCGGTCTCGGCCGGCGAGCTGGACATCCAGATGCAGGCGCAAGTCATCTACGCCATAGAATAAGCTTCCGCCGGCTGGCGCGGTACTGCGAACTGCGCTGGCCGACTTCACCTCCCCAACGCCCTCTCGCCGCCAACCGGCCGGCGAGAGGGCGCTTCTTTGATCACGTCACGGAGCGGCGGGAGAAGAAGAACCACTCGACCAGCGCCAGGACTACCAGTAAGAGCAGCGCCGTGACCCAGCTCAGGATCCGCATCCATTGCAGCCAGGCGCACAGCCCGACCCACACGCCCACCCCAAGCGCCTGACGCAGCGGCGGCCGCAGCGGGCGCCGGCCGCTCTTGTCCAGACGCGCGTGTACCCACAGAAACACCGGCGCGACGCTGGCCGCGACGGCGCAGACGAGGATCGCCACGAAGATGGGCAGCGCAGACGGCGCTGGCGGCGACACATAGGTGAAGAGCAGCAGTCCCACCCACCCCAGGAGCGCCAGTCCGAGCGATGCCCAGCCGATCTGGGCGCGGGAAGGGACAAAGCCGGCGCGTTTCTTGGTCATGACCCACTCCTGTTTGCGGCCGCTCAGTACAGGCCCTCGCCGCCATTGACGTGCAAGACCTGCCCGGTGATGAAGCTGGCTTGCGGCGAGGCCAGGAAGACGACCGCATGGGCGATGTCGGCCGGCGC
>CAIQJD010000815.1 GCA_903872005.1 uncultured bacterium
CCGACGGCCAGCGGCAGCGCCGCCCAGGCCAACACCTCTTCCAGCGTCGGGATATAGGCGGCCACGATGGCGACGGCATAGCGCGCGTCGGCGGCGGCCACAGCCGACCAGAGCCGCAGATTCAGCGCCAGCCCCAGGGTCAAAACGGCGAAGGGGAGCGCGATCATGTGCGGATGCAGATCCGCGAACAGGAAACTCCAGAACGGGAACTCGTTAATGCTGGCCGGGATGACCCGGCTGGGGTCCCAGTAATCGAACGGCGGCGCGGCCCGACCCTTGAAGAGCGCGATGATGCCGAAAACCATGCGCGCCAGCGGCTGCACGTTGGGAATATTGCTCTGGAACTGGCTGCCGCCGATGCTGCCCAGAGAGCGCACGATCTGCGTCACGGCGGCCAGATTGCCTATCAGCGCCACGAAAGCCGCCGCAAGCAGCCCGCCGGCCAGGCCGCGCGTCCACGCCGGCGCGGGGTCGTCGGCTCGCCGCCGGCCGGCCAGCGTATAGCCCACCCCGAACGCGCCTGTAACCGTCATGGCGAAGAGCGACGGGATCGCCAGATTGAAGGCGACCGACGGCGTGATGCCGGTGAGCTTGATGAGCAGCGAGACGAGGTACTGCCCATAATAATAGTAGTTCAGCGTCCCGCCGGCGAAGTACGGATCGTAGGGCGGGAAGTAGGCCGACTTGAGGACGGCGTTCAGGAAGGCGAACTCCATGAACTTCTCGCCGCCGGTCCAGGGCTGCCACAGGTCGGGATCGAAGAGCCGGACGACGACGAAGCCGGCATAGGCAACGGCGAACAGCGCCTCGATGACCAGGAGCATCCGCCAGTTCTGGCGCAGATGGGCCAGCATCTCTTCGCGGTTGCGCCAGAAGAGGAAGGCCGATACGCCGGCCAACAGCACGACGAAGAGCGCGATGATCCAGGCGCGGTTCTGCGTCAGGCGCAGGCTCGCCCCGATCCAGTTGAGATAGCCCACGACCAGCAGGCCCAACGCCCGCGACAGGGCGTAGCCCCGGTCGCGTAGCCGGCCCAGGACGACGAAGGCCAGCGGAGCGGCTGCGACGCCGATGAGGAGCAGCTCGAACCACCACATCGCCGCGGCCAGAGGCGCGCTGCGGCTGGCCACGACGTTCCAGCGGAAGTCATCCACGGCCGGCAACTGATCCACCGGCTGATCCAACATCAGCGACTTGCGCGACGCGGTCTGCTGCGCCGCCGTCGGGGTCTTACTCTTGCCGCCGGCGCCGGGGATAGCCCCCTGCCAGGAATTGCCCAGCCTGGCCGTCCATTCTTCTTCGGTCAATTGGCGCGTCTTCTTGAAGATCAGCGGCTTGGGATGGTCATAGACGGTGAAGCTCTCGTCGGCGTTATCGTCCACCCAGACCAGCGGGCCAAGCTGCGGCCGCGAAGTGAACGTAGCGACCAGCTCAAAGCCCAATTCGCCGCTGAAGAGCAGGTCGTAATACTTGATGGTCATGGGATAGCGCTGCGGCATGCGCGGGATGGAGCGATAGAGCCGGTTGGTCGCCAGGATGACGTAGTCGGCGCGGCGCAGCGTGTCCTTGATGATCTGGTATTTCGCCGGCGTATCTTCTTCGTACAGCGGCAGCGTGATATGCTGATAGGGCCGCGCCGGCGGGTTGGCCGGATCGTTGCCGCGCAATGACTTGGGCATCTCGTCATCCCAGTGCTCCACCGCCAGCGTGGCGTTGGCCGGGATGTTCTGGAACATCCAGCGCGAGGCTTGCATCCAACTATGCGGGCGGGTGTAGATGCTGGCAAACCCCAGCGCGTAGAGGATCGTCCAGCCCAGGCCGATAACCAGCAGCGCTGCGCCGGCGCTGCTGCCGTCCAGCCGGAAGGGCAGGCGCGGCAGGGCCAGCGCCGGCCGACGGCTCAACCAACCGGCCAGGGAGCCGAAGAGATGGCCGGCATAGAGGCACAGGAACGGCGTCAGCACGATCATGTAGCGCATGAACTTGACCATGAACGCGCCGTTGATGATGAAATAGGGAATGACCCAGGCCAGGACGACGATCTCGCCCCGGACGGCCTGCCGGCGCACACAGCGCGCCAGCGCCCAGGCGACGCCCAGGAAGCCGGCGATGCCCAACGGCCAACCCAGCCCCCATTGCACCTGCTGCGCGATCTGGTAGAGATAGGCCGGCGTGCCACGATACTGGCGCGTGAAGGGGAAGTCCACCTCGCCGCTCACCATGCGGCTCTGCTCATTGAGGTCTTTCAAGAAGCTGGCCGAATCAATCAGGGCGAAGGGATTCGTGATGGCAAAGATCAGCGCGGCCAGGATCAAGGCCAGCAACGCCAGCCCCACCAACAGATAGGCCCGCCGGCGTTGCCGCGTGTCCCACTGGTCGAACTTCAGAGGGTTGCCATTCTCGTGCCACAGGCGCACCAGCGGCGCGATGCTGATAGGCAGCAGCACCGGCAGGGCGCGCGCCAGAGAGCCAATCGCCAGGCCGCCGGCCACGCCGGCCAGCAAGAAATCGCCCGGCCGGCCGCTCCGCACGCCGCGCACCGCCATCAATACCGCCAGGGTCAGGCAACTCGCCATGATGGCGTCGAAAGTTGCGAAGTGCGCCAGTTGGATGTGCAGCACGGCGAAAGCCTGGAAGGCGGCCGCCACGAGGCCGATCTTGCGCCCGAACAGCTCGCGGCCGAGCAAGAAGATCAAGAGGATGGTCAGCGTATCCCACAGGGCAGAGAGGACGCGGCCAACCAACTGAATATGGTCATAGTCGGCCCAGCGGCCCCCTTCCAACGGCGCGAAGATGCCTGAGAGGAACTGCGAGGTCGCCGCCAGCATGTAGAGCGGGAAATGGCCGTAGGTGAAGGCGCGCGATTCGCCGGCCGGCGGACGCGTCTCAGGCGACCAGCGGAAGGGATTGAGGGTCGTGCGGAGCGGGTCGAAGAGCGTGCTGGTATCCTTCGGCCAGACGATGCTGGTCGCCACCCAGGTCACATGCCGCTCGTCAGGATGGGCGTGCTGAAAATCGTCCCAATTGACGTTGATCAGCCGCAGCGCCGCGCCGACCAAAAGGAGAGCGACCAGCGCCAGGCGTACCCCATCGCGCGTTGTCTTTCCACGTTGTTCGGACACGGCTCCCAACGCTGCCCCTCCTCCCAGGTTGACATAGTGGATTATAGCATCCCCGACCGGCGCGCGCAAATGAGCCGAAGCCGGCTAGTCCTCTTCCAGGCGCAAGACCGACATGAACGCCTCTTGTGGGATTTCGACATTGCCCAGGGCGCGCATGCGTTTCTTGCCGGCCTTCTGCTTCTCCAAGAGCTTACGCTTGCGCGTGATGTCGCCGCCATAGCACTTCGCCAGGACATCTTTCCGCACAGCCTTCACGTTGGCGCGGCTGATGACGCGCTTGCCCACCGCCGCCTGGATCGGCACCTCGAACTGCTGGCGCGGGATCACTTCTTTCATCTTACTGACGAGGCGCTGGCCTTTGTGATACGCCTGATCGCGATGCACGATGATGGAGAGCGCGTCCACCGCCGCGCCGGCGACCACCACATCCACCTTCACCAGATCGGCCGCCTTGTACTCGTGAAATTCGTAGTCCAGCGAGGCATAGCCGCGCGTGCACGATTTCAGGTTGTCGTAGAAGTCCACCAGGATTTCGGCCAGCGGGATGTAGTAGTGTAACATGACCCGCTTTTCGTCGAGATACTCCATGGAGATAAACTCGCCGCGCCGCTTGGTGACCAGTTCCATAATCGCGCCGATATACTCTTTGGGCGTGAAGATACTGATCTTCATCCAGGGTTCGTGGATTTCGGCGACGCGATCTTCGGACGGCAGCGCCGCCGGGCTGGCAATGGTGATGCTCTCGCCATTCGTGAGGATGACTTCGTACTCCACACTGGGCGAGGTCAACACCATGTCCAGGTCGTACTCGCGTTCCAGGCGCTCCTGGATGATGTCCATGTGAAACAGGCCGAGGAAGCCGCAGCGGAAACCGAACCCCAGGGCTTGCGAAGTCTCCGGATTGTAGGTCAGCGAAGCGTCGTTGAGCTGTAGCTTGCCCAGAGCGTCGCGCAGCAGCTCATAGTGCGCCGGCTCCGAGGGGTACAGGCCGGCGAAGACCATCGGTTTGATCGGACGATAGCTATGCAGCGGCATGCTGGCCGGCTGCTCTTTCCACGTCAGGGTATCGCCCACCGGCAGATCGCGCAGCTCTTTCAGACCCGTCGCCACATAGCCCACATCGCCGGCCACGAGTCGCGCAATCGGCCGCATGTCTGGCCGAAAGACACCCACTTCGACCACATCCAACGGGCGGGTCGCGCCCATCAGAAGCAGCGATTGGCCGGCAGCCACTTCTCCATCCACGACCCGCACGTAGGCGATGACGCCCTTGTAGGAATCGTAGTGAGAGTCGAAGATCAGCGCCCGCAGAGGTTGCGCCAGGTTGCCCTTGGGCGGCGGCAAGCGATGCACGATCGCTTCCAGCAAGTCCTTGACGCCGATGCCCTCTTTGGCCGAAACGCGCAGCACCTCGTCGGCCGGCACGCCCACCAGGTCTTCGATCTCCTCGACCACCAGATCCACCTGCGCCGAGGGCAAATCAATCTTGTTGACCACTGGCACGATGATCAAATCCAGGTCCAGGGCCAGATACAGGTTGCCGAGGGTCTGGGCTTCGATCCCCTGCGTGGCGTCCACCACCAGCAACGCGCCTTCGCACGCCGCCAGGCTGCGCGATACTTCATAGGTGAAGTCCACATGCCCCGGCGTATCAATCAAGTTCATCTCATAGGTCTGCCCATCGTTAGCCAGGTACTCCATGCGCACGGCCGAGGCTTTGATGGTCACGCCCTTCTCGCGCTCCAGATCCATGGAATCGAGGAATTGGTCCTGCAGCTCGCGCCGGCTCACCGTGCCGGTCGTCTCCAGGAGCCGGTCGGCCAGGGTGGATTTGCCATGATCAATATGGGCGATGATACAGAAATTGCGGATCTTGTCTTGTTCCATAGTCTCGATTAGCTCATTACGCCGCCGCCAATGGTGATGATCTCACCATTGACGTAGGTATTCCAGCCCGAAGCCAGGTAGACGATCAGGCGCGCCACATCGTCGGGCGTCGCCAGCCGGCGCAGCGGATTGGCCTTCGCCAACCGCTCCTGCGCCTCCGGGGGCATCCCCTCCAACATTTTGTCGGTCATAATCATCGTCGGGGCGACGGCATTGACCAGAATGCCGGCCGGCCCCAGCTCCTTTGCCCAGGTGCGCGTCAGCCCCACCAACGCCGATTTGGCTGCGGCATAATGCGACATCTTGGCATAACCCATGATGCCGGCGCGCGAGGCGATGTTGACCACGCGTCCCCAGCCGGCGACTTTCATCCCGCCCAGACAGGCCGCCGTCACATGGATCGCCCCCTTGACCACGACGTCCAACAGTGCGGCAATCTGTTCGTCGGTCAGGCGCTCCAGCGGCGTGTCGGGATCGAAGGCCACCGCGTTATTGACCAGGACTTGCACCGGCCCCCACTCCGCCGCGACGCGGGCTGCCAACGCGTCCATGGACGCGCGCGAGGTCACATCCCCCTCGACGACGAGGGCCTGGCCGCCGGCCGCCCGCACCAGCGCGGCGGTCTCCTCTGCGCCGGCCCGGCTGCTGTGGTAGTTCACGACGACGCGCGCGCCTTCGGCCCCGAAGAGCGTCGCGGTCGCCCGGCCGGCCCCGCGCGAGCTGCCGGTCACCAGGACGATCTTGTCCTTCAGTTGGGAATCCATACTGCTCTCCACTGCCTGTCACTCACGGATAAATACGTTCGAGCATGCGCGGGAAGGGGATCGTCTCCCGCAAGTGGTGGATGCCCGTGATCCAGGTGACGGTGCGCTCCACGCCCAGACCGAAGCCGGCATGCGGCACGGAGCCGTAGCGCCGCAAGTCAAGATACCACGTATAGGCTTCGCGCGGCAGCTTGTGCTCGTCAATGCGCTGGCTCAACAACGCCGGGTCGGACATGCGCTCGCCGCCGCCGATGATCTCGCCATAGCCTTCGGGAGCCAACAGGTCCACGGAGCGGCAGACTTCCGGCCGGCCCGGCTCTGGCTCCATGTAGAAAGCCTTGCAGCGCGTCGGGTAATGATGCACGAAGACCGGCTTGTCGAAATGACTGCCAATGGCCGTCTCGTGCGGCGCGCCCAGGTCTTCGCCCCAGGGCAACTCCACGCCATCCTTGTTCACCAGCTCCACCGCCTCGTCATAGCTGAGGCGCGGGAAGGGCGGCGCGATCTTCTTGAGCGGCTCGATATTGCGCTCCAGGATTTCCAGCTCCGGCCCACAGCGCTCCAGCGTCCGCTGCACGATGTAGCTGACGAATTGCTCTTCCACTTCCATGCACGCGACCAGGTCATGGAAGGCCATCTCCGGCTCCACCATCCAGAACTCGGTCAGATGCCGGCGCGTCTTGGACTTCTCGGCGCGGAAGGTCGGCCCAAAGCAATAGACCTTGCCGAAAGCGAAGATATTGGCTTCATTGTACAATTGGCCGCTCTGGGTCAGGAAAGCCGGCTCGCCGAAGTAGTCGGTCTCGAAAAGGGTGCTGGTGCCTTCGCAGGCCGCCGGCGTCAGAATCGGGGTATCCAGATTGTAGAAGCCGTGATCGTCCAACCAGTCGCGGATGGCCCGAATCACCTCGACGCGCACGCGCAGCACGGCATGCTGCTTGCGCGAGCGCAGCCACAAGTGACGTTTCTCCATGAGGAAGTCTACGCCATGCTCTTTGGGCGCGATTGGGTACTCTTCGGCAATCTGCACGATCTGCACATCGGTCAGGCCCAGCTCAAACCCGCCCGGCGAACGCGGCTCCGCGCGCACCACGCCGGCGACAATCACCGACGACTCCTGGGTGAGCCTGGTGAGCGCCTCAAACTTCTCCGGGGCCATTTCCTTCTTGAAGCCGACGGCCTGGATGTAGCCCGTGCCATCGCGCAGCAAGATGAACTGCAATTTGCCCTTGTCGGTGCGACTATAGACCCAGCCCTTGAGCGTTACTTCCTCGCCGGCATGGTTGCTGATATCGCGGATGTAGACCCAATTCGCCATTGAAGGCCTCCTCATCGTAAGCGTTACCCATAAAATGTACTACACTTTGACGCAGAACGCAAGCGAAACGCGCCGGCGGCGCGAACCGCTCCGAACGCGTTGACCAGACGCGGCCGGCCGTGTTATAATCGGGACAATCCAAACACCAACCGATGCAGGTTGCCTCTATGTCCAGCTTCGTACATTTGCACGTCCATACGGAATTTTCCCTCCTCGACGGCCTGGCAAAGATCAAGCCGCTGGTGGCGCGCGCCGCCGAGCTGGGAATGCCGGCCCTGGCCCTCACCGACCACGGCACGATGTACGCCACCATGCAATTCTATCGCGCCGCCAAAGCCGCCAACATCAAGCCGATCATCGGCGTGGAGATGTACCTGGCGGCGCGGCGGATGACCGACAAGGATCCGGACAAGGATCGGCGCTCCCGGCATATCACATTGCTGGCCGCCAATCGCGCCGGCTACGCCAATCTGCTACAAATCGCCTCGGCGGCGCAGTTGCGGGGCTTCTACTATCATCCCCGCGTGGACAAGGAGTATCTGGCCGGCCACGCCGAAGGGTTGATCGCCCTCTCCGGCTGCGGCTCCGGCGAGCTATCGCGGCTGCTGCGTGACGACCGTTGGGACGAGGCGCGCGCCGCCGCCGACTGGTATCGCGACGTCTTCGGCCGCGACAATTTCTTCGTCGAGGTGCAAGACCACGAGATCCCTGAGCTGCGCGCGGTCACGCCGAAACTGTTGCGCCTGGCCGGCGAGATGGACCTCTCCACCGTCATCACCAACGATGTGCATTATGTCAATCGTTCCGATGCTCAGGCCCACGATGTGCTCCTCTGCATCGGCACCAACGCCACCGTCAACGAACCCAACCGCATGCGGATGAGCGATGACGGCTACTACCTCAAGAGCGCCGAAGAGATGGGCGCGATCTTCCCCGACCGGCCGGATTTGCTCTCCAACACGCTCCTGGTCGCCGAACGCTGTGACCTGAACCTGGACAGCAAGGGCTACCACCTGCCGCCCTTTGAAGCGCCGGCCGGCTACGATTGCCAGACCTACTTGCGGAAGCTGTGCGAAGACGGCATGGCCCGGCGCTACTCCGAGATCACGCCGGCAGTGCGCCAGCGCCTCGACTACGAGTTGAGCGTCATCCACAGCATGGGCTTCGACACCTACTTCCTCATTGTGTGGGACCTGTGTCGCTTCGCCGCGGAGCGCAACATCTGGTGGAACGTGCGCGGCTCCGGCGCCGGCAGCATCGTCTCGTACACCCTGGGCCTGACCAATCTGGACCCGCTGAAGCACGGCCTCATCTTCGAGCGCTTCCTCAACCCCAACCGCGTCACTATGCCCGACATTGACCTGGACTTCCCCGATGACCGGCGCGCCGAGATGATCCAATACACCGTGCAAAAGTACGGCCAAGATCAGGTGGCCCAGATCATCACCTTTGGGACGCTGGGGGCCAAAGCAGCCATCCGCGATGTCGGCCGGGCCATGGACATGCCGCTCCCCGAAGTGGATCGCATCGCCAAGCTGGCTCCCACTGGCCCCAAAGTGACCATTGAAAAGGCGCTGGAAGAGTCCGAGGAGCTGCGCCAGTTGCGCGAAAGCGACGAGAATGTGATGAAGCTGCTAACCACGGCGCAAAGCCTGGAGGGCGTGGCGCGGAATGCCTCGACCCACGCCGCCGGCGTCATCATCTCCGACAAGCCGCTCCTGAATTACACGCCGCTCAACCGCCCCACCAGTGGAACCAGCGACGCCTGCCCCACCACCCAGTTTCCCATGGACATCCTGGAAAGCATCGGCCTGCTCAAGGTGGACTTCCTCGGCCTGGCGACGCTGACCCTGATGCGCCACGCCTGCGATCTGATCGCCCAGTATCATGGCGCACAGTACAACCTGGACAACATCCCGATGGAGGATACCGAAGGGTTCAAGCTGCTGGCGAGCGGCAATGTGACCGGCGTCTTCCAGGTAGAATCGGCCGGCATGCGCCGCGTCCTGACCAACATGCGCCCGACGCAATTCCAGCACATCGTCGCCACCGTGGCGCTCTACCGCCCCGGCCCCATGGAGTATATTGACTCATACATCGCGCGGATGCACGGCGAAGAAGAGGTTGAGTACAAGCACCCGCTCCTGGAGCCGATCCTGGGCGAAACCTATGGCATCATCGTCTACCAGGAGCAGATCATCCGCATCCTGACCGATCTGGCCGGCTATTCGGCCGGCGAGGCCGACACTTTGCGCCGCGCCGTGGGCAAGAAGAAGAAAGAGGAGATGCTCCAGCAGCGCGATGGCTTCATCGCCGGCTGCCAGAAACACAATGGCATCAGCGAAGAGGTCGCCGACGCCATCTACAACGACATCCTCTTCTTCGCCCGTTACGGCTTCAATAAGGCCCACACCGCCGACTACGCCGCCGTCACCGGCCAGACCGCCTTCCTCAAAGCGCACTACCCGGTCGAATACATGGCCGCGTTGCTGACCGTCGAACAGCACAATACCGAAAAGATCGGCCTGCTGGTGGCCGAGTGCCGCAAGATGGGCATCGAGATCACGCCCCCCGACATCAACGCCAGCCAGCGCACCTTCGCCATCGAAGGCGGCCGGCAGATTCGCTTCGGCCTGGCCGCCATCAAGAACGTCGGCGAAGGCCCCATTGAGACGATCCTGAGCGAGCGCGAGGCCGGCGGCCCCTTCCGTGACATGGATGAGTTCTGCCGGCGCGTCGACCTGCGGCTGGTCAACAAGCGCGTCCTGGAATGTCTCATCAAGGTCGGGGCGTTGGACAATTTCGCCGAGCGCGGCCTGCTCCTGGCGGCCCTCGACCGCATGGTGGCCGAAAGCGGCCGGCAGCACCGCGCCCAGGAAGTCGGCCAGATGAGCATGTTCGAGATGTTCGGCGGCGGCGAAGACGCCATCGCCGGCGGTTCCATCTTGCACGGCCTGACGCCAACCGAAATCAATCGCAAGGAGATGCTCACCTGGGAGCGCGAGCTGGCCGGCGTCTATCTCTCCTCACACCCGCTGCAACGCCTGGCCGCCGACCTGAAAGACCGCCAGATCACCTGGTCCGGCGAAATCAACGACGACCTGGCCGGCCAGACCATCACCTTCGCCGGCATGGTCACGGGCATCCGTGAGATCACGACCAAGAACAACAAACAGATGGCTTTCATCCAGATGGAGGACCTGCAAGGCGCGGTCGAAGTCGTCGTCTTCCCCAACACTTACAAAGACACGAAGGCGCTTTGGGTTCCCGACAAGATCCTGCTGCTGCGCGCCAAAGTGGAGATGCGCGATAGCCGGCCGTCGCTCCTGTGCGAATCGGCCAGCGAGAATATCCGCATCGCGCAGATGCTGTCAACGGAAACGCCGGCCGCCCCATCGCGTCCCGTTGGCCCGCGCCTGCTGCACGTCACCCTGCGTAAAAGCGGCGACTATCAGGCCGACATCGGCCGGCTCCAATCGCTGCTGGGCATCCTGGAAGCCAGCGACGGGCCAGATAGCTTCATCTTGCATGTTTTAGACCCTGCCCAGCAGACCGATATCGAGTTTCCTAATGTGCGTATCCGCTACGGCTCTGATCTGGAGACGCGGCTGGTCAGCGTCCTGGGCGCCGGCGCGCTGCGCGTGGATTAGGTCGCGAAGAGACTTCGGAAGTCTGGGAGACTTCCGAAGTCTAGAGCAGGGACATGGACGAGCACACGATCTACCACAACTTGCTGGAAGCCCTGGCGCAGCCGGACTGCCCCATCTGTCGGCTCTGTCGGAGCGCCGTGGCGTCCTACCTTGACCATCTCCTCTATGCCGACGTGACCTCCGTGGAACGGCGGGCCGAAATTCGCGCCGCGCAGGGCTACTGCGCGGAACACGCCGAAGCGTTGAATACCATTGGCCGCGCCCTGGGCATCGCCATCATCTACAAGGATGTGTTGGACAACCTGCGGCGCGCCCTGCCGGCCACGCCGGCCCCGCGCCGACGGCTTTGGGGCCGGCCGGCTGGCGGCGACCCGCTCCCCGCGCCGGTGCCCTGCCCGGCCTGCGAATACTTCACCGTGATGCAAGACGTCTACCTCGGTGGCCTGGTCAATCATCTGGACAACCCCGAATTCCGACAAGCCCTGGCGGCGTCCGAGGGACTCTGTCTGACCCATTTTCGCCTGGCCGCTGGCCGGCCGATGGACGCCGGCCGGCGCGAGCATCTCCTGACGCAACAGAGCGAGCGTTGGGAGCGCCTCTCGGCCGAACTGGCAGAGTACATCCGCAAGAATGACTATCGCTTCCGCGACGAGGGCTTCGGCGCGGAGCGCGACGCGTGGCAGCGCGTCCTGACGAGCGTGTCGGCCGGTCGCCGGCGATGAGCCGGCGGCGCCCGGGCTAAGGCCACGACTTGACATGCAGACGTACATTTTGTACAATATGTACAGAATGTACGGGGATGTTGTGCAGTAGCGCAACGGCATATCAGGAGGCAGCGGACATGACTTCGCCTGTCGTAGTGAATAGCGCCGAGGCCCGCGAGCGATGGCGCGATCTGTTGGACGGCGTCAGCAAACAGGCATTTGTCATCGAGCGGCACGGCAAGCCGGCCGCCGCGCTGATCGCCTACGAGGACTTCGTGGAGTTGATGGAGCAGTTAGAGGAGCTACGGGCCGCCCGACGCGTCGCCGAAGCCTATGAGGAGTGGCGGCGCGATGAAACGCGTGCCCGCCCCTATCGCGAGATTCGTCAGGAGTTGGCAGCGGAGGGCCTGCTGGATGAGCAGCGAGAGACGACCATGGACGGTTCTGCTCAGCCGGCAAGCTGAGCGCGTGTTGCGGCATTTGCCCCGCGACATTCTGGCGCGCATAGACGAAGCATTGTTGGGACTGGAGGAGAACCCGCGTCCACGCGAGTGCAAGCGCCTGAGCGGGCCGTTGGGCAATCTGTACGCGCTGCGCGTCGGCGATTGGCGCATTTCTTACGCGGCGCAAGACGAGCGGTTGATCGTGCTGGTCGTGGAGATCGCGCCGCGCGGTGCGGCTTACTGCCGACTATGAAACAAGGAGCGAGTCCCCCCATGAAAGTCATCCGTCTCCATCGGCCGCACGACCTGCGGCTACACGACGAGCCGGCGCCAACGCCGGCCGCCGGCGAAGAACTCATCCGCGTCACGGCCGTCGGCGTCTGCGGCTCTGACGCCCACTGGTTCGCCGAGGGCGGCATCGGCGTCGCCAGCCTCACTTCGCCCATGGTGCTGGGCCACGAATTCGCCGGCATCGTCGAAACCGGCCCGCTCAAGGGCCAGCGCGTTGCCGTGGACCCGGCCAACCCCTGCGGCCACTGCGACTTCTGCGTGGAGGGCCACCCCAACCTTTGCAGCAACATGCGCTTCGCCGCCGACGGACTTAACGACGGCGCGCTGCGCGAGCGCGTGGCCTGGCCGGCGCACTGCCTGATCCCCCTGCCCGACAACGTGAGCGATGACGATGGCGTGCTCCTGGAGCCGTTGGGCGTCGCGATCTTTGCCGGCGACCTGGGACACATCCGGCCGGCCATGAGCGTGGGCGTCTTCGGCTGTGGGACCGTGGGCCTGCTGACGCTGCAAATGGCGCGGATCGCCGGCGCGACCCAGCTTTTCGCCACCGAGCGCATGCCGGAGCGCATCGAGCTGGCGCGCCGCTATGGCGCGACCGTCTTTCACGCGGACGATCCCGACCGGGTCAAAGCGATGCTGAAGTTGACTGGCGGACGCGGGGTGGATTTGGCCTTTGAGGCCGCCGGCTCCGACGAAGCCGTGAACGACGCCATCTTGGCCGCCAAACCCGGCGCGCGCGTCGTCCTGATTGGCATTCCGATTGAAGATCGCACCTGTTTCAAGGCGTCAGAAGCGCGACGCAAGGGTTTGACCTTGATGCTGGTGCGCCGCTCCAAGCATGTCTACGCCCGCGCCCTGCGCCTGACACAAGCCGGCCAGGTGGACTTGCGCCCCCTGGCGACGCATCATTTCCCATTGGAACAGTCTCAGGCGGCCTTCGAGACCGCCCTGCGCCGCGAGG
>CAIQJD010000816.1 GCA_903872005.1 uncultured bacterium
CCCCATCCCCGAAGGGGCCTCGCGCGGCAGCGGCGGCGTTGCCTGGCCGGCCAGCGGCTACATCACCCAGCGCTACTGGTCGTTGCACCGCGCCCTCGACATTGGGGCGCCGACCGGCACGCCGGTCTACGCCTCCGACTCTGGCTATGTCGTCTTTGCCGGCTGGGATAATTCCGGCTATGGCAACCTGATCATCATGGATCATGGCAACGGGTATATCACGTACTACGCCCACTTGAGCAGTATCCTGGTCGGTTTTGGCAAGTCGGCGTCAAAAGGACAGATGATCGGGTTGGTCGGCAGCACCGGCCGCTCGACCGGCAGCCATCTGCATTTTGAGATTCGCTATCAGGGCGTGCAGCGCAATCCGGCCGGCATGTTGCCCTGACGTCTAGCTTCATCGGGAGGGCTTCACCCATGCAATATCGTCCACTTGGTCAAAGCGGGATGAACGTCAGCGCTTTCGGTCTCGGCTGCGTCACTTTCGGGCGCGAAATTGACGAGGCCATGTCGTTTCGCGTCATGGATCGGGCGTTGGAGCGTGGCATTAACCTGTTCGATACGGCCGAGGCTTATGCCGGCGGCGGCTCCGAGACGGTCGTGGGCCGCTGGTTGCGCGACCGCCGCGCCCGCGACAAGGTGATCCTTGCCACGAAGGTGGGGCCGACGGCCGGCGGCGATGCTCTGCCGCGAGGCTATTCGGCGGCGCGCATCACCGCGCAGGTGGAAGGGAGCCTGCGCCGGCTCGGCGTGGATTGCATTGACCTGTACCAGCTTCACGTGTGGGATGCCAGCGTCCCCCCGGAGGAGACGCTGGAAGCGTTGGATCGAGCGGTGCGCCAGGGCAAAGTGCGTTCTATCGGGTGCAGCAATTTCACGGCCTGGCAGCTTTGCCGCGCCCTGTGGATCAGCGACAAGCAAGGCTGGGCGCCGTTGCAGGCGGTGCAGAATGGCTATAACTTGACGCGGCCAGAGTGGGAACGTGAGCTGCTGCCGTTTTGCGCCTATCAGGGCGTAGGCTTTCTGGCGTATAGCCCCCTGGGCGCCGGCTTCTTGACCGGCAAGTACTATCGGCAGGGCGGCGTGCCTGCCGGCACGCGCTTCGAGGTCGTGCCGGGGCACCAGGGCATCTACTTCACCGAGGCGCGCTGGACGATGATGGAGAAAGTGCGGGCCAAAGCTGAGGCGATGGGCGTGCCCATGGCGCGCTTGGCGCTGGCCTGGGTCATCACGCAGCCGGCCGTGACCTGTACGCTCATCGGGGCGCGCAACACGGAGCAGGTGGATAACGCCTTTGAAGCGGAAGCGTTGGGCATGGATGCCGCGCTGCGCGCCGAATTGTCATCCTATTGGCCGGCGTCGCTGTCGAGCAATCCGGCCGACATGTGATCCTCTGGCCGGCGGCGGCCGGCCGTGCCTGCTCTGTTTTGCAGGGCAAGGAGCCAAGATGACCTCGAACGAGTTCGCCGCGCCGGCCGGCTATCGCATCAAGATCCTGGCCGATGGCCCCTATCTGGTTCTGGGCGGCGTCCCGCTGGTGCGGCGCTACCCGGCGATGAGCACCTTTGGCGAGCCACTGGAATGGGACCCGGTCGGCGTTCCGGAAGAGGAAATCTCGGCCGGCCCGCGTTACACCCTGTGCCGTTGCGGGCTTTCAGTCAACAAGCCATTCTGCGATGGCAAGCATGTGGGGGGCGGCTTCCAGGGCGCGCTGGCGCCCGACCGGCGGCCTAGCGCCAGCCGGCAGCAGGTCTGGCGCGCGCACGGGCTGGAGCTGACGGATGATCGGGCGCTGTGCGCCGGCGCTGGCTTCTGTCGCACGCGTCTGACCGGCGTGTGGGAGATGCTGCCGCTGTCTGACGACCCGGAAGTGCGCGCCCGGCTCTTGCGTATGGTCACGAACTGTCCGTCTGGCCGGCTCACGATCACCCTGGCCGAGGGCGGCCTGTTGGAGCCGGCCTATCGGCCGTCTATCGCCGTCATTCGCGATGGCCCGCTATGGGTGCGCGGCGGCATCCCTATCGAAGCGCCGGATGGCTTCGTCTACGAGAGACGCCAGCGCGTCACGCTGTGCCGTTGTGGGCATTCCAAGAACATGCCTTTTTGTGATGAGACTCACGCGGAGAACGGTTTTCGAGCGGAGTAGCTCGACCTTGGCCGCGCCCTGACGATGGGGGAGAGGGTGCTATGAACACGGCCATGTTGACCAGTCTGCTCTACAATGCTTCTCTGTTGCTGGCTTTGGGTGTGCTGTACGCGACCCTGGCGACGCGGCCGGCGGAGCACTCATTTTTGCGCCAGGCGGTGACCGGCGGCTTGATCGGGTTGATTGGCCTCGCGGTGATGCTGACGCCCTGGCAACTGGCGCCGGGGATTGTCTTCGACACGCGTTCCATCCTGTTGAGCCTGAGCGGCCTCTTCTTTGGCCCGATTCCTACCGGCGTGGCGATCATCATGACAGCCGGGCTGCGCCTGTATCAGGGCGGCGCCGGCGCCCCGACGGGCGTGCTGGTCATCGTGGCGACCGCCGGCCTGGGCCTGCTCTGGCGGCGGCTGCGCCGGCCGCGCAGCCAGACCTACGGTTGGGTTGAGCTTTACCTCTTTGGCCTGGCGGCCCACATCTTGATGTTGCTCTGTATGCTCACGTTGCCGCAAGCGGCGGTCGCGAACGTACTCCGCGTGATTGCCGCGCCGGTATTGCTTGTCTATCCCGTGGCCACGGTCTTTCTGGGCAAGCTGCTCAGCCACCAATTGAACCGGTTCGAGTTGGAGGACGCTGTCCAGCAGCGGGAGCGGCGCTTTCGCAAGCTGGTGGAGCAAGGCGGCGATGTGATTGCTCTGGCGGATGCGAACGGCATCCTGACCTATGTCAGCGATTCCACGCTACGCATGTTCGGATACCCGGACGCCACGGAGATGATCGGCGCATCCATGATGGGATTCGTGCATCCAGAAGACCTTTCTCTGGCAGAGGAGACTTTTCGGAGCGCGCTGGGAGCAGCCGGCGTGACTTTGCGCGCGACAGCACGCGGCCGGCGACGCGATGGCGCCTGGCTATGGATGGAGATTGCGGTCACCAACCTGTTGAACGATCCGGCGGTAGGGGCGCTCGTCTTCAATGCCCTCGATGTCACAGAGCGCCGGCGCGCAGAGGAAGAACTGCGCGTCGCTCTGGAAAAGTATCGCGTGCTCTTCGAGTCCTTTCCCCTGGGCATCAGTATCACAGACGCCGAAGGCAATATCATTGAGGCGAACGAGGAAGCTGAGCGGTTGCTGGGCGTGCGGCGGGAGGAGCAGGTCCGGCGCAAGAATACTTCGCCCGAGTGGCGCGTCGTGCGTTTGGACGGGACGCTGATGCCGCCCGAAGAGCTTGCCAGCGAGCGAGCATTCCGGGGGAAATGTCGTGTCGAAGACGTCGAGATGGGTGTTGCCAGAGAGGACGGCTCCATATCCTGGATTTCTGTCACGGCGGCGCCGATACCCCTGGAGCACTACGGCGTGGCGATGACGTATGGCGATATCAGCGAGCGCAAGCGCGTCCGTGAGGAGCGGCTGGAAATGGAGCGCCGGCTCTTGCACGCGCAACGTCTGGAAAGCCTCGGCGTGCTGGCCGGCGGTGTGGCGCACGATTTCAACAACTTGCTGATGGCGATATTGGGCAACCTGGACCTGGCGTTGAGTGATCTCCCGCCGGCCGCTGCGGCTCGCCCCAGTGTGGAACAGGCCATCCATGCCGCCAAGCGAGCGGCCGACCTGACGCGCCAGTTGTTGGCCTATTCAGGCAAGGGGCGTTTCGTGGTCCAGCATGTGGATCTGGGTGATCTGGTGCAGGAAAATATGCACATGCTGCGCGCGGCCACGTCTCGCAACGTCGCGCTAAGACTGCGCCTGAGCGGCGGCCCGTGCGTCGTCATGGCCGACGCCGGCCAGATGCAGCAGGTGATCATGAACCTGATCACCAACGCCTCAGAAGCGGTTGGCGCCGGCGTCGGCGTCGTCGAGTTGGCGACCGGCGTGATGGAATGCGATGCGGCCTACTTGAGCCAGAGCCGGCTGGAGGAGAAGCCGGCGCCGGGGCATTTTGCCTGGTTGGAGGTGCGCGATACCGGCTGCGGCATGGACGCGGCAACCCAGGAGCGGCTCTTCGACCCCTTCTTCACGACCAAATTCATGGGACGCGGCCTGGGCATGTCGGCCGTATTGGGCATCGTGCGCGGTCATCAGGGCGCGATCCTTTTGCAGAGTGAGGAGGGGCGCGGCACGACGCTGCGCGTCCTCTTCCCGGCGGTTGCGCCGGCGCAGAAACAGCCGGCGAGTGAAGCGCGCGTGTCCTCGGTCGGCGCGCCGGCGTCTGGCGTCGTCCTGGTGGTGGATGATGATGAGATGGTGCGCGACCTGGGTCGGCGTATGGTCGAACTCCTGGGCTATCGCTCGCTGTCCGCGGCAGATGGCGCCGAGGCGCTACGCCTCTTCAGCGCGCACGCCGGCGAGATCGTGGTCGTCGTCCTCGATTTGACGATGCCCCAGATGGATGGCGTGGCGACTTTTCATGCGCTGCGCGGCATTCGGCCGGATGTGAGAGTAATCCTGTGCAGTGGATTCAACGAGCAAGAGGCGACGCGACGTTTCGCGCATCAGGGGCTGGCCGGCTTTGTCCAGAAGCCCTATGTCCTCAGCGATCTGCGCGCCGCGTTGGCGCGCAGCGTGAAGCCAACCGGCGCCGGCGAAAACAGCGCCATCATCTGATTGACATATCGCCTGACCTGTGTTACAATATGTGAAGATTGAAGCAGTTCTCGGAGCAATGATGTTCAGTCAGGCTATCGCGCTCTCCCTGGTCGTCATTATTAGCATTTTGGTTCTCGTCCTTGGGGACTTGAGCCTGGTTCCGGTTGGGAGGGCCTGACTAGGCGCAGAAGAGCGAGTCCCAGAAGCAAAGAAGTAAGAAACGCCTCCCACCAGGGGGGCGTTTTTAGTTACGTGAATAGGTCTACGTCGAGACCAAAAATGGGCACAGAGGCCCAATTCCTGAGCGCCGGCGCGGCATTGGAATTGGGCCTCTGTGCATCTGCAGGGCAGTTTACACTCAAGACACGGAAAGGGTTTTCGCAGATCATGGCAAAGAGTGATTCGGTCAAGTATGGAGTGGAGCGCGCTCCGCATCGCGCGTTGTTGCGGGCGCTGGGTTGCACGGACCGCGAGATGGCGCAGCCCTTTGTGGGCGTGATGAACTCATACAATGAGATCATCCCCGGCCATACGCACCTGCGCCAGGTGGCGGACGCCGTGAAAGCCGGCATCCGCACGGCCGGCGGCACGCCTTTCGAGATGAACACCATCGGCGTCTGCGATGGCATTGCCATGAACCACGCCGGCATGCGCTACTCCCTCCCCAGCCGCGAATTGATCGCCGATTCCATTGAAGTCGCCGTGGAGTCGCACGCCTTTGATGCCCTCGTCCTGATCCCGAATTGCGACAAAGTCGTCCCCGGCATGCTCCTGGCGGCCGTGCGGCTGAATATCCCGACCGTGGTCGTCAGCGGCGGCCCGATGCTGGCCGGCGAGTGGCGCGGCAAACGCGTGGACGTGAACTCGATGTTCGAGGGCGTCGGCAAAGTGCTGGCCGGCGAATGGAGCGAGGCCGATTTGAATGACCTCGAACTGGCGGCCTGCCCCGGCTGCGGCTCGTGCGCCGGCATGTTCACGGCCAACACGATGAATTGCCTGACCGAAGCCCTGGGCCTATCGCTGCCCGGCAGCGGCACGACGCCGGCCGTGGACGCCGGCCGGCTGCGCCTGGCGAAAGAGGCTGGCATGCAGGTCATGGAGCTGCTGCGCCGTGACATCCGCCCCAGCCAGTTGGTCACGTCGGCCTCCATCCACAACGCCTTCACCGTGGACATGGCGCTGGGCGGCTCCACGAACTCCGTGTTGCACATGCTGGCCGTCGTCAATGAAGCCGGCGTGGATTTTCCCCTCTCCGCATTGAACAAGCTGAGCGCCCGCACGCCGCATCTGTGCAAGATGAGTCCGGCGGTGGGCGGTCACCACATCCAGGATTTGCACTACGCCGGCGGCATCCCCGCCGTCATGCGCGAGCTGGCCGATCAGGGCTTGCTGGATGTGGACGTGATGACGGCGACGGGCAAGACACTGGGCGAGAACTTGCGCTCGGCGGTCGTGTATGACCAGCGGGTGATCCGGCCGGTGAGCGAACCGTACTCCCAATCCGGCGGCCTGCGGATCCTGTTCGGCTCGCTGGCGCCGGACGGCGCGGTGATCAAGAGCGCGGCCGTGAAGGCCGGCAACGGACAGTATCGCGGGCCGGCGCGGGTTTTCAATAACGAAGCGGATGCCGTCGCGGCGATCATGCGCCGCGATTTCCAGGCCGGCCAGGTGCTGGTGATTCGCAACGAAGGGCCACGGGGCGGGCCGGGGATGCGCGAGATGCTGACGGCGACGTCGGTCCTGTCGGGCATGGGCATGGATGGCGATATCGCGCTCATCACCGACGGGCGCTTCTCTGGCGCTTCGCGTGGCCTGGTGATCGGTCACGTGTCGCCGGAGGCTGCCGCCGGCGGCCCCATCGCCGCGGTGCAAGATGGCGACATGATCTCGATTGATCTGGCGAACTATGCGTTGCATCTGGAAGTGGATGAGGCGACGTTGCGCCAGCGGTTGGCGCAGTTGCCGGCCTGGGCGCCCACAGTTCATGAAGGCTATTTGCGGCGTTACGCCCAATTTGTGACTTCGGCCAGCGCCGGCGCGGTCTACGTCCGGCCGGACCGATGTCAATAATCGCCGATACGACGGGAGAAGAGAGTATGAAACTCACGGGAGCGCAGATCGTCTGTGAGAGCTTGCTGCGAGAGGGGGTGGATACCATCTTCGGGTATCCTGGCGGCGCTGCCATCCATCTGTACAATACATTCATGGATTATCCCCAGCTCCACCATGTCCTGGTGCGCCACGAACAGGCCGCCGCGCATGCCGCCGACGGCTATGCGCGCGCCTCTGGCAGGGTTGGCGTGTGCGTGGCTACCTCTGGCCCCGGCGCGACCAATCTGGTCACCGGCATTTCGACGGCCTATGCCGACTCGTCGCCGGTTGTGGCGATTACGGCGCAGGTGGCTTCGCACCTGTTGGCGCGCGATGCCTTCCAGGAAGTGGACATTGTCGGCATTACGCTCCCGATTACCAAGCATAGCTTCCTGGTTACGCCCAAAGACGATCTGACGACCGTCATGAAAGAGGCGTTTCATATCGCGCGCACCGGCCGGCCTGGCCCGGTGCTGGTGGACATCACCAAAGACACGCTGGCCGCGCAGCGCGAGTTTCACTATCCCGATTCGGTCAACCTGCCAGGTTACCGGCCGACGGTGCATGGACACTCCCGGCAGATTGAGCGTTCCGCGCAATTGATCGGCGAGGCGCAGCGCCCGGTGATCCTGGCCGGCCATGGTGTGATTCATGCCGGCGCAGAAGATCAGTTGCGCGCCCTGGCCGAACGGGCCAACTTGCCGGTGGTGACCACGCTGCTGGGCATCGGGGCGCTGCCGGAGACGCATCGTCTCTCCCTCGGCATGGTCGGTATGCACGGCGGCGCGCACGCCAACGAAGCGCTGCAGAAGGCCGACCTGATCCTGGTGCTGGGCGCGCGGCTCAATGATCGCGTGACTGGCCGGCTGGGGCATTTTGCGCCCAAGGCCAAGATCATCCACGTGGATGTGGACCCGGCCGAGATCGGCAAAAACGTGAAGGTCAATCTGGCGATTGTGGGCGACCTGCGCGACGTCTTGACGCAACTGACGCCTTTGGTCGAGCCGAAGCTGTGCGCTGAGTGGCTGACGGAATTGCTGAAGCGCCAGATGCGGACGCGCGACGGCCAGGCGTTCACCGCCGGCAACAACGGCAAGCTGATGCCGCCGGCGGTGATCCGCGAAATCTGGCGGGCCACGCGCGGCCAGGCGATCATGGTGAGCGATGTGGGGCAGAATCAGATGTGGGAGGCGCAGTACTATTTCCACGACCGCAAGCGCGGCCTGATTACCAGCGGCGGCCAGGGGACGATGGGCTTCGCCTTGCCGGCGGCTATGGGCGCGCAGGCCGCGTGCCCTGGCGAGCCGGTGTGGGTGGTGGTCGGCGATGGCGGTATTCAGATGAACATCCAGGAATTGGCGACCATCGTCCAGGAAGGTTACCCCATCAAGATCGCCCTGCTCAACAATGGCTATCTGGGGATGGTGCGACAGTGGCAAGAGCTTTTCTATGAGCGGCGCTATTCGTATACGCCGATCCTCAGCCCGAACTTCCTGAAGCTGGCCGAAGCATACGGCATCCCGGCGCGGCGCGTGACGGAACGCGAGGATATGTCGCGGGCTATCGGCGAGGCCATGGCGATGCCCGGGCCGGCGCTGTTGGAGTTCGTGGTCGAGTCGGAAGAGAATGTGTGGCCGATGGTGCCGGCCGGCGCCAGCCTGTCGGAGATGATCCATCGCTCTCCGGTGGAGGCGGGCGGAAAATGAGAAAGACGATCATCGCCTTCATGCAGGACCGACCGGGCGTCCTGAATCGGGTCGCCAGTATGATTCGCCGGCGCGATTTCAACGTCGTCAGCCTCGCCGTGGCGCCCACCGAAGTGCCGGCGATCTCGCGCATGACCGCCGTCCTGGAGTGCGATGAGAGCCAGGAAGATCAGGTCGGCAAGCAGCTTCGCAAGATCGTCAACGTCACCAAAGTGATCACCGACCTGAACCCGGAGCGGGCCATCTTTCGCGAGTTGGCATTGATCAAGGTGAGCGGCTCGCCGACGACCCGCTCTGAGATCATTCATCTGGCCGAGGTTTTTCGGGCGCAGGTGGTGGACGTGTCGCCCTATACGTTGACCATCGAGATTACTGGCACGGAAGATAAGCTGGATAGTTTCATCGAGTTGGTGCGCCCCTTTGGCATCCGCGAGATGTCGCGCAGCGGCCCTCTGGCGATGCTGCGCGGGGCGAGCAACGCACATTCGCCGGCCGGCGAGGGCGCGGACGACGGCGAATAACGGATTGGGCCGTACTTCTCCCCGCGCAGACGCGCGGGGATAGATCATCCATCGAGGAGGAACAGTTATTCATGGCTACGGTGTATTACGACAAGGACGC
>CAIQJD010000817.1 GCA_903872005.1 uncultured bacterium
CCCGCTCCCTCCTCATCCTCGACGAAATCGGGCGCGGCACCAGCACCTACGACGGCATCTCCATCGCCTGGGCCGTCGTCGAATACCTGCACTCGCACCCACGTTGCAAAGCCAAGACCCTCTTCGCCACCCACTATCACGAGCTGATTCAGATGGCCGGCCTGCTCCCCCACGTGCGTAACTTTAATGTAGCCGTCTCCGAAGTGGGCGATCAGGTCGTCTTCCAACACTGCATCGTCCCCGGCGGCGCCGACCGCTCCTACGGCATCCACGTCGGCCAGCTCGCCGGCCTCCCCCGCGCCGTCATCCGCCGTTCCCAGGAAATGCTGGACAAACTGGAAGCCAACGCCAACCGCGCGCCGGCGCGCCCGCTCCGTCCCGCGCCGGCCGCCCAACAACTGCCCCTCTTCAACCTGACCGATCCCCTGGTCGAGGAACTGCGCGCCCTCGATGTCGCCTCCATGACGCCCCTGGAGGCCATCAACAAGCTATTCGAGCTGCAAAAACGCGCCCAGGAGAAGTGAGACTCCCCCTGACGCCGTATGAGCATGGCGAACCATCATGATGCGGAGGTCCCGATGCGCCCGAAAGCCACAGCTACCCTGATCCGACTGCTGACCGCGATCACCCTGGCCGTGACCCTGCTCTCACTGGTCGCCGCGCCGGCTCTTGCCGGCGACCCTACGCCGGCCTACACCCCGCCCCAGCCCGGCGAAGCCCTGCGCTTCGCCTGCGGCCCCGATGGCACACAATCCAGCGGAGCCAAATACCGCATCTGCATGCCCTCCTGGCTGCCCTGGAACCGTGACCTGATCGTCTACGCCCACGGCTACGTCGCGCCCAACCAGCCCATCGCCATTCCCGAAAACCAGTTGCGCCTCCCCGATGGCTCCTACATCCCAGACATCGCCGGCTTCCTCGGCTACGCCTTTGCCGTCACCAGCTACAGCGTCAACGGCCTCGCCGTCAAGCAGGGCATGGCCGACCTCGTGGACCTGGTCAGCATTTTCCGCGCCGGCCATCCCACCCTGCGCCGCGTCATCCTCATCGGCCCCTCCGAAGGCGGCCTCATCACGGCCCTCAGCATCGAGCGCCGCCCAGACATCTTTGACGGCGGCCTGGCGACCTGCGGCCCCATCGGCGATTTCCGCCAGCAGATCAACCACATCGCCGACTTTCGCGTCGTCTTCGACTACCTCTTCCCCGGCGTCATGCCCGGCACAGTCATCACCGTGCCCAACGAGCTGCTAACCACCTGGGACGCCTTCTACCGCCAACAGGTCCTGCCCGTCATCCTGCGGCCATCCAATGCGGTCAGCGTCACCCAGCTCATCGCCATCACCGGCGCCGCGATTGATCCCGAAGAGCCGGGCCTGACCATCTCCGAAACCGTCGAGACCCTCTTGTGGTACAACGTCTTCGGCTCGACTGACGCTGCGGCCAAACTTGGCGGGCAGCCCTTCGACAACATGGCCCGCATCTACACCGGCTCCCTCGATGACGTGCGCCTCAATGCCGAAGTCCAGCGCTACACCGCCGCGCCGGCCGCCCTGGCCGAGCTGGAGCAATACTACCAGACCGGCGGCGTGCCCCATGCCCCCCTCGTCACCCTGCACACCACACTCGATCCCATCGTCCCCTACTGGCACCACACCATGTACCGCGACAAGATCGTCGCCCAACGCCGGCTCGCCTGGCACGCGCAGTTTACCGCCGAGCGCTACGGCCACTGCAACTTCAGCACCCTGGAAACCCAGACCGCGCTCAACGCGCTCCTCGCCAAAGTCGCCGCGCCGCCCGGCAACGCCTACCTTCCCATGCTGCGGAAACGCGACTGAGGGATCGGCCATGCACCACCCAACGGATGTGTTTCACATGTTGGGGGACGGGCATCGGGGCTATCGTAGCCTGGC
>CAIQJD010000818.1 GCA_903872005.1 uncultured bacterium
ACGCGGCGCACGAAATCGAGCCGCAGTTCCCCATCCGTCACGTCTACGGCGTAGACCAGGTCGGGCGCGGCCCTGTTCTTCTCATGGCCGGCGGAGACGAAGATGTCGTAGCTCGTTTGCGCCGTCGCCGCTTCCAGCTTGATGTCAAATTGGCGCTGCCCCGGCGCCGTCTTCACGGTCTCGGCGAACTTCATGGTCACTTCGTAGCGGCCATTGGGAACGCTGAAGCGATAGGCCGGCGCGCCGCCGGTGGACCAGGCGCGATCGCTCTGATACAACCGGTCGTCGGGGGAGCCGGCAATCGGCGCGGCGGTGGTCTTGATCACCCCGCCCACGTAGCCCCACTGGCCGGGTTTCCAGGCCCGATCCGACTGCCAGATCTTGCCGGCCTTGTCGGTGACCTTCACGCCGCCGGCGTTGACCCGCAGATCGTACTTGGTGAGCTGGCGCACCTGGATGGCATTGACCTTGGGGTTGTCGGTGACTTTGATGAGGTCTACGGTCAGCTCGCCATCGGCGACGTTGACGATGAAGACCTGGTCGTCGTCGGCCGCGTTCCTGGCCCTGGCCGTCGCGAAGATGTCGAAGTTGGTGAGTACCTGAGCGCCTTCGAGCTTGACGTGGAACTTGCGTTGGCCGGCGGCCGTCTTGGTCGTCTCGGCGAACTTGAGCGTCACTTCGTAGCCGCCATTGGGGACGGTGAAGCGGTAGCCCGGTTGGGCCGAAGCCGCCCAGGCGCGGTCTCTCTGGTAGAGTGGGTCGTCGGTCGTGCCGGCGATTGCGGCGGTCGTGGAATTGGCCGATCCGCCGACGTAGCCCCAGGCGCCGGCGGCGAAGGCCCGATCGGCCGACCAGATGTCGCCGGCGGCGGTATAGGCGGGGCCGCCGCAGTTGACGCGCTGTGTGTAGGGCGTCGGCGTGGGCGTGGCGGTTGGGGTTGCCGTGGGCGTTAGCGTGGGCGTGGCGGTTGGGGTTGCCGTGGGCGTTAGCGTGGGCGTGGCGGTTAGGGTTGCCGTGGGCGTCGGCGTGGGGTTGGACAACACGGTGGCCGCGACAGATGCGACGGCCTGCGAGAGCGAGTTAGTAGCCGTGACGACGGCAGTGTAGCTGCCGGCCGCCGCATACGTGTGGGTGACGACGCTCCCGGCGCCGACGGCTCCATCGCCAAAGGCCCAGTCGAAGGCCAATGCGCCGTTCAGCGGCGCTTTCGCGGCGTGCCACAGGTCCTGGGCGACCAGGTCGTAGTAGGCGATTTGCGGCAGGCCGTCAGGCCCAAGCTCCATGCTCTGGCTGACGCCTGGCCCGACCGTTTCGAGTTGCCAGCCGGCAGCGTCAAGATAGCCATACCTGACGAAAGCGGTTGTCCCATCGGAGTAGCTGTAGCTGATGTGTGGCCGGTTCAGGGCATCGGCGACGATAGACAGGGGGGCGCCAACCGCTGCACCGACGATCTGCCGGGCAGCCCAGGCGCCGCCGGCGTTGGTGAAGTACTCGAGCTGGTTGCTCGTTTCGTTGTGCTTCAGAATATGGACGTGGCCGGCCGAATCTACCGCAATCGCCACCCTGCCCGGCCCGTCATCACAGACGACTTCCCGCGGCCATTTGTTGCCATCTCTCCAAACGTGGACCACCGCAGAGCTGAAGAGGGGCGAGTAGGCGAAATGAGGCTGATCGGAGGGCCCGTGCGCCATGGCCACGCGGATAATGTCCCCCGTCCCGTCGTCGTCATCTACCCAACTCGCCGACCACCCCATCCCGTCATCCCAGGTATATGTGTTGCCGAGAATCTGGCAGCACCACCAGCCGATGCGCGGCCGATCGGCCGCATCCACGTAGATCTCGCTGAATACCGGCGCCTGGACCCGGGAGATCAACTGCGGCGACCAGTCGCCAACCCCACTGCGGCGACCATAGACAACACCGGGGAGTTCGTCAACCGACCAGACCATGTGGGGCGCGTCCAAAGAGTCCAGGGCGATGGAGACCAATGTGCCGCTTGGGCCAGTGCTGAC
Organism: uncultured bacterium; assembly: GCA_903872005.1. The sequence continues at coordinate 2,013 of CAIQJD010000818.1, forward strand.
CGTCTCGCTGTACCAGCCCGTGCCGTCGAAGTAGGCGTAGCGCACGTTGCCGGCGGCGGCATCGCGGTAGCCGATGTGCGGATGGCCGTGGGAATCCATCGCGAGATCAGCGGGCTGGCCGGCGTCGCCGTCGCTCTGGATGAGCGTGTGGGTCCACTGGCTGAACGACGGCATGGCCACGAAAGTGGTCGCTGCGCCCAACACGGCGGGGCTGCTAACGCTGGCCGTAAGCCCCGTCAGGGGCGCATCCTGGCCGGCGGCCATGCCCATGGAAGCCATAACGGGCTGAGGGGCCGCTTGCACCGAGGGCTGAAACGCCGGCGGTCGCGCTGCGTTGGTCAGAACGGAGGAAAACACGAGGACGATGCCCATGACACGGGACATCGTTGCCGTGATGCGGCTGCATGGAAAGCTCATGGGAACTGCTCCTGCCATCTCAGGGACGGCGAGCCAACGGATGCCCCGGCAGAGGCGTCTCGCGACCGGTGCATGATAATGGGCAAAGCGCCGTCTGTCAAACGCCGACGCCGGGGGGTCAGGGGCGCGTTAGAGTCCGCACGGCCGGCCACGCATCATCGAAGGCGGCTCCTTTGGCCCGCTGCGTGGCCGCGTCTGAACGCGCGCCGCCGGGACCGAGGGTCCCGGCGGCGCTGTGTCTATATGCGAAAGAGAGCGTTCTGACGGACGCTATGGCGATTTGTTGATCGTCCCGCCGGGAACGGACTCGCCCACGACTACTTTCTCAAGGATAGCCGGCGCGGGACTGATGCCCAGGCAGGTGAGCCTGGCCCAATCCACATCCAGCGTGCCGGCGTAGCTGTCCCGATAGAAGCCGACGCCGACCTTTCCAGATGTGAGCGTATAGTCTGTGGCGGACCAGATCGGGACGCCGTTGATGTAGAACGCCAGGTATGGCCCGCTGGCGATCACCAACAGCGTGTTCCAACCACTTTGCGAGATGGTCCAGGTATACGTCCAGTCCTGGAGCGCGGACACAGAGCCGTCACTGCCAACCTCCCAGACGGAGAAATAGCCGTCATTGCTGTATTGGAACACATAGGACGGCTTCCATCGGTAGTCAGCGTCAAGATAGGTGGGGTTGCCGCGCAGGATGACGCGATTGGCGCAGTCCACACAGGTACCCGTGCGCTTCATCTTGACCTCATACGTGACATCGGTGTAGCTGCCGGTTTGTTTGGCAGAGGCTGCCTTGTTGGCAATGCCGGTGCTCCGGTAGTACTTCAAGCTGTAGTTCGTCCAGGCGCCCCGGACGGTGGACCAGCCGGTGGTGGAGCTATTGAAGGAAGAGTTGAACCCACAGGCGGCCGTCGTGATGGGTTCCGTGTCGCTCGATGGATCCTCTCCTTGTGCGCTGACGCTGATGCCGCCGCCGGCATAGAGCATCAACACCACGAGGAGCAACAACATGACCGAGGATAGTACCTTGCGTTGCCGATGATGGGCGACCATGGTTTCCTCCTCACCCTTTCCCCCTGTCTGTCTGACAAATCCCCCATGGGGAAACCCTGCTATTATCTTGGCGCTGGTATCCCCGATGTGTCTGTGCCCCGCGTGTTACCTCCTTTCGTCTGAATCACATTGTCCTTGTGGCGCGGCTACCCCGCTCCACAGATCAACGCGACCGCGAGAGGCGCATCCATGCGTGCCGCCGCTCTGACAATATCACGTGCAGAAAGCTGCCAGATCGTGCGCTGCACGTGCCAGAGATGGGCCAAGTAGTAGTCTTCGACGATCAATCCGTATACGCAGGCAGATGAGCCGCAGGAGAACGGCGATAAAGGGAAAACAGTATTGCTAATGATTAGATTGTAGCACGCCGGCGGGCGATTGTCAATGCCCCCTGGAAATTGGGGGCGTTTCAAGTTTTGGGCGAACTGCTCCTCGTGGCGGTCTTTGGAACACGAAACTCACGAAAGCAGCGAAAGGCGCGAAAAGGTGCTCTCATGGATGGCGACCAACGATGCTACCATCGCCCTTGCGTGTCTTTCGCGTCCGTTTCGTGCCCTTCGCGCTCCCAAAGATCGCGCCGGCGCGCGCCCGTCTCATGCGCTGCGTCCTGGCATTGGGGTTTCTGCCGCGCCGGCCGGCGTATCCATTCGGCCGGCGCGGCGTCCTATTAAGGGCAGTGACAAGTCACTAAAAATTGAGGAACCCGGATGCGTCTACGCTGGTTCAGCCTGTTCGCCGGCCTGCTCCTGCTTGGCTTGATCCTGGCGGCGTCGCCGGCCGCCATGGGGCAATCTCCCGCCCCTGCCGCCTTGCCGCGCGCCTTCTTGCCGGTGATCGGCCATGCGGGCCCGCCGGCCGCGCCCACCGCCACCCCGACGCCGGTCGGCGCCAGCATCAGCGGGAGTGTCTGGCTCGACCTGGACGCGAATGGTCTGCCCGATCATGGCGAGCCGTTGCTGGCCGGCGTCTTGCTCAGCCTCTTCGACGGCAATCAAGAGCTGGTGGACGCGCTACGCACCGATTGGCTGGGGCGCTTCTATTTTGGGCCGTTGCCGGCCGGCCGCTATCGCCTCCTCTGCGCCGCGCCAGAAGGCTACATCGTCACCACGCCGGCCGAGCAGAACATCATCCTCGCCGCTGACGGGCGCGCCCATTTCGATTTCGGCGTCTGCCCGCGCGCCCTGCTGACGGCCACGCCAACCCTCGCCCCGACGGCCTCGTTGACGCCGACGGATACGCCCAGCGCCACGCCATCTCACACGCCGCTCCCCACCGCGACGGAGACGCCCAGCGCGACGCCGTCGCATACCGCCACCGCGACGCCCACATCCAGCGCCACGCCATCCTACACGCCGCTCCCCACCGCAACGGAGACGCCCAGCGCGACGCCGTCGCATACCGCCACCGCGACGCCCACATCCAGCGCCACGCCGCTCCCGACCTGGACCTATACGCCCAGCGTCACCCGGTCGCCCACGCCCACATTCACCGCCAGCGCCACACCGTCGCACACCCCGCTCCCCACCGCGACGGAGACGCCCAGCAGCACGCCTACGCCCAGCGCCACCTCGCCGGCCGGCGCCCTCAGCGGCCTCGTCTGGCTGGATGCCGACGCCGACGGGGTGTTCGATCACAGCGAGGCCGGCCTGCCCGGCGTCTGGGTCAGCCTCTTCGACGGCGTTGAGAACTTGTTGCGCTGGCAACGCAGCGGCGACGCCGGCCAGTACTACTTCGGCCAATTGCCGGCCGGCGACTATCACCTGGTGCTGACGCTGCCGGCCGGCCACGTCGTCACCACGCCGGCCGAGCGCTATCTGTATCTGCCGAACGACGGCCGGCAGACCGTGGATTTCGGCCTCATCCCGCGCGCCGCCCTGACCGCCACCCCGTCGCGCACGGCCACGCCCACTGAGACGCCGACGCCCATCCCGACCGCCACCCCATCGGCCACATCCTCGCGCACGGCCACGCCCAGCGAGACGCCGACGCCTATCCCGACCGCCACCCCATCGGCCACATCCTCGCGCACGGCCACGCCCAGCGAGACGCCGACGCCCATCCCGACCGCCACCCCCAGCGCCACGC
>CAIQJD010000819.1 GCA_903872005.1 uncultured bacterium
GCCGATGGCCTGACCATCGGACGTGTACTTCACGACGCGGTGGTTCCAGGTATCCAGGACGTAGACCGTCCCCTTGCTATCCACCGTGATGCCCCACGGCTCCTGCAACTGGCCGGCGCCCTGCCCCTGCGTGCCCCACGCCTTGACGAACTGCCCGTTGGCGTCGAAGACCTCGATCCGATGGTTGCTCGTATCCACCACAAAGAGCTTGCCATCTGGCCCCACCGCCACGTTGCGCGGGTCCGTGAACTGGCCGTCGCCGCGCCCCTGTCCGCCAATGATAGCCACGCTGGACACATCGCGCGTCCCTTCCAGATAAATGTCGGTCGGCGTCTCGATGGACTCCGGCGGACGCGCCCCGAAATCCCACACCTGGTTGGCGATGTCCTTCCGCACGAAGACGGCGAACTCGTGAATCAGCGGCCAGTTAGCCGGCGCGGCATCGAAGCGCCGGTAGAAAATGGCGTTCCACAGCTTCTTGCGCTCGGTCGCGCTGCCCAGCTGCGCGAAGAGTTTTTGCAGCGTCAGATCCTTGTAGTCCTCCAACGGCCACCAGATCAGCTTGTACTGGAACCGATAGTAGCGATTGCCCAGGAAGGGCTTGACCTTGTCCCAGTTCTTGCTGCCGGCGATCACGACCGGCACATCCATTGTCTCTTTGCTCGGCTGCGCCCCATAGTAGGTCGCCTTGGGGAACTGCCGGAAGTACCACTCGAAAGGCCAGGTCGAATCGTCGTCGTAGGCGAACTTCATCGAGCGGTCGCCATACAGCCGGCGCGACAAATTCTCCAGGTCATTGACCACCAGCTTGATGTCCGGCGTGGCGTGCGCGTAGACCAGATGCTCGTTGGCATAGTCATAGTTGACATAGTTCGCCATCCACATGGCGCGGATGGTGAAAGCCGAGAGGAAGACGAAGAGCGCGGCGACGGCGATGCGGATGCTCAACTTGACGCCCAGCTTCTGGACATAGGTGACGATCAGCCCCACCACGCCGGCGCCGATGATCAGCGCCGCGAACCACCCCAGCGTCGCGCTCAACTGCGCGATCTCGCGACCGCGGAAGGGCTGCAACGAGAGGAGCTTGACGATGACGAAGACCAGCAGGACGAACCCGCCGGCGAAGAGCGCCGCCCCATCCTTCCAGGCCGCTTTCCAGTCCACCGGCCGCAACACCCGATCCAACAGCCAGGCCGCGGCGATGATGGCCGGCAGGGCGATGTAGACCGAGAGCCAGGGCATCTTCTCGCCGGCGATGGTGAAGGCCGCGATGCTGAGCGGCAGCCAGGCGGCCACAAAGGGCATGAAGAAGGATGTGTCGGTGATGGTGAACGTGCCCGCCGGCCGCTTGCCTTCTTCTGCCGGCTGGCGCACTGCCAGGAGATAGATGATAGCCGCCAGACCGAAGAGGAGCGGCAGAAATTCATACAGCGGCGTCACGACGCCATAGTAGTACCACGGCTGGCTGCCGCGCTTGACGCCCTGCTGCTCCAGCCAGTAGCCCAACGAGCCGACGACGCCGGTGGCGAAACCCTTGCCATTGGTGAAGAACGTCGTCTGGAGCAGGATGAAGATGGCATAGAACGTGGCGAGGGTCAGGGGCCATTGCTTGCGGTTCCACCAGATGCCGACGCCGGCCGAGATTGCCAGCAATACCGCGAAGACCAGGCCGGTGCGAATATAGCCGGTTGAGGTATAGTCCAGCGGATTGAAGCCGATCAACTTGACCGGGAACGCCGTCGCCAGGGGCAGGCTCAGGGTGCCGATCACGACGGTCAAATCCAGCAGCGGCGTCCGCTCCAGCGCGAACTTGCCGCGCCGCCACATCTCCACCAGCAGGGCCACAACCAGACAGATGCCGAAGAGCAGGGTGAAAATGAAGGCCACTTCCATGGTGCAGAACATCAGCGACTCGACGGCCGCGACGCCCAGGAGGAGCCTGGACTCGCGCGTCTCCAGATACTTGAGCGCCAGGATGATCATGAGCAAGATATAGACCACCATGAACGGCTCGTCGCGGATGTAGCGGGCGTAGTACGACAGGTAGGGCGAGATCAAGAACATGAACGACGCCGCCAGCGCGCCAATGCGCCCCAGCCACTTCCGCATGAAGAAGGGGAGGCCGACGAGGAGAACGCCGAAGAGCGCCGGCCAGAGCCGGCCGGTGAAATCGTTCGCCCCAAACAAGAAGTAGGCCAGCGCGTTCATGTGGAACTTGAACGGCCCGTGCATCATCGGGTCGTGCTCGTAGCCCTCGCCATTATACAGCTTGTACGAATAGACCACGTGCAAGCTCTCGTCATGACTCATGGCGCGCCAGCCCAGCCCCCAGAAGCGCGTGACCAGCGCCAGGAGGATCAAGACGAGGAACAGCCCCTTCTCCCAGTCCAGCCGCAGCGCGCTCACCGCCGGCCGCTCCAATAGGTTCGTCGTAATCTGCGTAGTCTTTTGCATCCTCGTGCCCCCATCGTTTCTGCTTACGTCTTCGCGATGTGTCTTCGGTCAACCCGGTTCCGTGATTAGACTATTCGGCCGCCGTCCGTTGCACCCACAAGATGATGCCCTCCGGCTGCGCCGGCTCGGCCGGCTCACGATACAGCAGCCACTTCGCCAACGCCTGCCCGCTCAGGCCGGCCGGCCGCCAGGCGCTGCGCGTCTGCATGTCCTGGCCGCTGAAAAGATCGCCCAGACGCGGCTCGACGCCGGCCGGCGAAAGGATGATCAGCCGGCGCTCGGCCGTCTCAAAGGACGCCACATAGCTCACGTCGCGGAATTCGCGCAGCGTCCAGCGCAGCCAGGTCAATGTCTCGCCAATGACCAGCACTGGCGCGGCGTGCATGTCCTTCTGCGTCTGCCAGGAGTAGCGCTCCATCGTCTGCGCCAGGACGCGCGCGTCCCCATCCACGCGTTCCGCCGTGAAGAGATCGCGTCGCGCCAGGTCCAGGTTATAATTCGCCGTCCAGGTATTGCTCAGCGATAGCGCCAGGCAGAGGAGCGCGGCAGTCAGAGCCACGCCGCGTAGGGCGCGTCCCCAGCCCGTCCAATAGACCATCAGGCCGGCAACAATGATGAAAATGAGCGCCGAGCCGCCGAACGCCAGCGCGTACAGCGACTTGCCGGCGCGGGCAAAGACGGTGAACTCCGTGAGACTGTAGACTGCCAGCGCCGACCCGACGCCCATCAGCAGCCATTCGGCTTCGCCCAGGCGTTCCACGGCGCACGATTCGACGAGCCGGCCGAAGAAGTAGCCGGCCAGGAGCGCCAGCGGCGTCGCCAACAATGCCATATCGGCCGGCTGCCAGCCGCCGGCGACCAGACTCCACGCAGCGCCGGCCAGCGCCCACCAGGCCAAGATCAGCGTCAGCGGGTTGCGCTGGCGCCAGCCGGCCACCGCGCCGGCCACACCGAAGATGACCGCCAGCGACTCATACAGCAACAAGGCCCACAGCGGCAGACCGACCGGCCAACTGTTCGCCGTGCGGGCAAAGCTCGCCAGCCAGGCCGGCAGCAAGCCGGCCGCCACGCCCAGCCCGTCCATGTTCTGCGTCAGCGCCGTGCTCAGCAACGCGACCAGCGCGACCAGCGCGATGCCCAGGCTGCGCCACGGGATGGGCGACTCTTCGCTACGCAGCCGCTGGCTCCAGGCGTCGAACAGCTCCTCGCCATCCGAAACCCGCCGCAGCAGCCAGAGCAAGCCGACGCCGAGCAACAAGATGAGCAGGATAGCATAGAACATCGGCGCGGAGAGGAGTCCCAGCGCCAGGGCCACGGTCGCCAGGATCAGATCGCCGCGCCGGCCATCTTCAGCCCAGCGGAGCGCTGCTGCCAGCAAGACGACGCCGGCCAGGAGGGCGATGACCCGCCCATCCAGGGCGCGCGAGACGAAGACAACCGACGCCGAGA
>CAIQJD010000820.1 GCA_903872005.1 uncultured bacterium
AGCCGAACTTGGCGTCGGGCGGGTTGTTGTAGCCCGACGGATGCGCGCCGATGGCGTCGCAGTAGTTCGCCAGGCCGGCCTGGTACATCTGCTCCAGGTAGAGGACGTCGTCAATCGCGGTGCTGCCGTTGTTCACGCCGGTGGGCGTCAGCGCGCCGCTGACCACGACGGCGTTGGGGTCCTGGCTCTTGATGGCGGCATAAGCGCGCTTGAGCAGCTCCATGTATTGGCCGGCGTTGATCGGCTGGTTGCCCCATTCATAGTGCAGGTTCTGCTCGTTCCAGATTTCGTAAGCCTGCACGCGGCCTTTGTAGCGGCCGGCCATGGCGGCCAGGAAATCCGCGAAGTCCTGTGGGTTGGCCGGCGGGCCTTCCACGCTCAGGTCGGCGCCGCCGGGGCGCGCCCAGGCCGGCGCTTTGACGACGCTCAGCATGAGATTGATGCCGTTGGCGTTGCAGACATTGACCAGCTTGTCAATCTCTTCCCAGCTATACTGGCCCTTGCCGCCGGATTCGTGGCTCTTCCACTCGATCTGCTGTTTCGTCCAGTTGAAGCCGATGGCTTTGATGTTGTTGACCAGGTTGCCCGGATCGTTGTAAATCCAGTGGGCCTGGATGCCGAAGCCGAAGTTGGTGTTGCGCGGGACAGGGGCCGGCCCACTGGCCGGCGTGTTGGTCGCCGCAGGGGCGGCGGTGGCCGGCGGGCGCGTCGCTGTGGGCGCGGTCGTCGGCGTCAATGTGGGCGTCGGCGTAGCCGTCGGCAAAGGCGTGGGCGTCGAAGTCGGCGTGAAGGTCGGCGTCGGAGAGGCGACGATCATGGCGACGCGCGTGCCGGCGTAGGTGGTCTTGCCGCCATCATCCGAGACGGAGAGGTCTACCATGTATTCGCCGGGTTCCTTCGGAGCCGTCCACTTGAAGGATGCGTCCTGCAGCGGGCGCTGTTCCGAGGAGATGGCCGAGCCGTCCGCTTTGCGTACGGTCCAGACAGCCGTGAAGGCGCTCTGCGCCTGGGAGATAGCCAACTGGTTATATTGCTGGATCAGGGGCCAGACGAGCTGGTCGTTCTCTTCGCCCAGCAGGTTGTCCATGAGGATGCCGCGCGTGTTGTATTGCGCCAGGTATTCCAGCTTGTGGCCCAGGCTGGCGACGTTCTCCAGGTAGATCGTGTGGAGCTGGCCGGCTTCGTCCACGTAAGAGAATTTGTACGCGCCGAGTTCCTGGTCGAAGACGACGCCGCCCGATTCTGCGCCGGCTTTGAGGGCAAAGGTCACGGCCTGGCCGGGATTGACCACGTTCTTGCCCTGCACGATGACGGAGCCGAATGCGGAAAGGGCCTGGCTATAGGCGACGTCGGTCACGGTGCTGCCGACGGCGTCCATGCTATGCATGGTCAGCACTGGCTGGAGCTTGTAGCGATTCACCTGGCCCACTGCCCAGGCCATCAGTTGATCCATCTGTCCGCCGGGCTTCCAGGCGTCGGGCGTGTAGACCACGGCGAAGCGGAAGCTATCCACCACCTGACCCAGCGCGGCCCAGTCATACGCGCCGCCGTTCCAGCGGTCTTCGGAGATTGGCGCCGGCGTGTCCACCCGAATAGCCAGCAGCTTGCCGTTGTCGTGCAGCTCTTTCGCCAGCTTGGTGATGAAGGTCACGTATTCGGCTTTCAGGTCCGGGTTGAGGCCGCGATAGTAGATCTCGACGCCGTTGTATACGTTACCCATGGCCAGGTTGACGATGGCCTGGATATGCGCGTCCTGCTGGGCTGGCATGACTAACAGGTTGTCCAGCAGGTCGCTGCGGACGACGCCGTCAAGCCCCCAGTTGGTGATGCTGGGCATAATGGAGAGGTTGGTATCTTTGTTGCCGGCGATGGCGGCCGGCAGGTTGCCCATGATGCTGCCATCCCCGCCCAAGAAGAGGCCCTGGGGATTGAGTTCATTCAGGGCTTCGGCGGCCTGAGCCGGCAACTTGCCATCGCCGTGCAGGCTGGCGCTGAGCGCCGGGGGCAAGGAGATGGTCTGGAAGACGGCGAAGTGCGCCGGCGTCCGATTCAGCCGCGACTCGATGCGATCATCCTCCTGTACGACGGCGCTGGGCAGCCAGGCCCACTCTGTGCCGGTCCATTCGTACAGGTCGAGTTTGCTGTAGGGTTCCGAATCATTGGGAATGGGGATATCCAGAGTAGCCTGGCTGGGGCTATCGCCGCGGACTGCCAGGCTGTAGAGCGGGCTACGCATCACCAGGTTCTGTGGAATCTTTTCGGCGGCCGAGCGCAGGCCTTTGCCGGCCGAGCCTTCCAGGAACTGGGTGCGCGGGATGGCGCTCAATTGTACGCGCAAGGATGCTTTGATGCCTTCGGAAGGGAGCGTAACTTGTGTGCCGTCGGTTTCAACGACGGAGCCGCCGCCACGATCAATCGAGACGTAGCCGGCTTCAAAGACGCGTTCCTTCAACGAAATGGGGGGTAGGAACAGGCCGATGATGATCAGCGCCGGGATTACCAGGGCATTGATGATCCACCCGCTCGCTTTGCCTTCGAGCACTCGCTCAATCGCGCTCAGAAGACCGGATTCTCGCCTATCTTCCATGGAGCCTCCCTAGTGTAAACAAGATCATCTGACGTCCGCGCAAAAAAAACGTCGGGGGAAAGTGAGGGGAACCCGGGTATGGCAAAGAGCCACCGCGAGGGGCGATCAGATAGCCGCCTCTCGTGGGTTGCCAGAGAATCCTCCAAGGTGGTGCTTGCGCGGCGCGCCGAAATCAGCATAGCCGGATTATTCTAACACAAGCCCGCCCATTTGACAAGCGCCGTGAGACGCCGGCCGCTTTTGGCGCCCGGTTCCAAAGAGAGTATAATCCGGCGCATGAGTCAGTATCAGGCAGATGCCAATCCCTATTCGCCGGCTGATTTGATCGCGCTGGCGCCGCGTTTGTCGTGGCGGCGCGTGCTCGTCGTTGGCGATTTGTTCCTGGATGAGTACATTGAAGGACGCGCCACGCGCCTGTCTCGCGAGGCTCCGGTGCCGGTGCTGGAGCTGGAGCGGCGCTTCTTCGTGCCCGGCGGCGCGGCAAACCCGGCGCATAATATCGTCGCGCTGCAGGGGCGCGCCTGGCAGGTCGGCGTGGTGGGCGACGACGAAGCCGGCAAGATGTTACGCAGCGCGCTGGATCAGGCCGGCATTGATGCGCGCGGCCTGGTGACAGACGCCGGCCGGCCGACAACTACAAAGACGCGCATCATGTCGCGCAGCACGCTGCGTTTCCCGCAGCAATTGGCGCGCGTGGATCATATTGATCGGCGGCCGGTCGCCGGCGAGACCGAGGCCGCCATTCAGACCCACCTGCGCGATTTGACTCCGCAGACGGACGCGATGCTCTTCTCTGACTATCGCAGCGGCGTTGTGACGCCGGCAGTGATTGCCGCCGGCCTGGATGCGGCGCGAGCCAGCCAGCGCCTCATCACGGTGGATTCGCAAGGCAATCTGGACGCCTATCGCGGTTTCGACCTGGTCAAGTGTAACCAGAGCGAGGCGGAGGCGACGCTGCGGCGCGAACTCGTCACCGTGCGCCAGGTGGAAGAGGCGTGCGAGGATCTGTTGGATGGCTTGCGGGCGCAGTATGTTGTCATCACGCGCGGGGCGGAGGGGATCGCCGGCATGAGCCGGCGCGAGGGCTTCTTGATCCTGCCGGCGGCCAATCGCACTGAGGTCTACGATGTGGTTGGCGCCGGCGACACGGTCATTGCCGTGCTGACTCTGGCCCTGGCGGCCAAGATTCCCTTCTCCCTAGCGGTGCGGCTGGCGAACTATGCCGCCGGTTTGGTGGTGCGGAAACTGGGCAACGCTACGGCCACCCAGCAGGAGTTGTGCTGGGCCATTGAGCACTGGTGAGCCGGCTTCGTTCAGCCGCGCGCCGCTTCGATAAAGGTGTGGAAGAGGCGCTGCATGGCCGGCTGCGCGAGCAGCAGATTCTCCGGATGCCACTGTACTGCCACGGCAAATCGCGCGGCCGGCGCTTCGATGCCCTCTATGATCCCGTCAGAGGCGCGGGCGCTCATCGTCAGGCCGCTTCCCAGGCGATCCAACGCTTGATGGTGGCGCGAGTTGACTGTCAGGGATTTCGCGCCGAGGATGTCGGCCAGCCGGCTGCCGGGAGCGATGTCCACGGCGTGCGCCAGCTCGTCCAGCGGGTGAGGAGGATGAAAGCGGTCGTGTTTCAGCTTCTTCGGCCGCTGGCTGGGGATGTCCTGAATGAGCGTCCCGCCGGCGGCCACATTGAGGATCTGCGCGCCGCGGCAGATTGCCAGGATGGGCAGGCCCTTCGCCAACGCCCAGCGCGTCAGGAACAGTTCCGTCTCGTCCCGATCCACATCTATGTGAATGACCTTCTCGCTGCGCGGCGCGCCATAGCGGCGCGGCTCGATATCCACACCGCCGGCAAGGAGTAGGCCGCCGAGGGGCGCCGCCAGGTGCTGTAGCGCCTCCGGCGGTAGGCCCAGGGGGATGGGCAGCACTGCGCCGCCGGCTTCTTGCACCGCCTGTACGTAGGCGACCGGGATGGTTGCCAGCGGCGAAGGGCCAGCGCTCCGCGCAATGTGATGGGCACACGGTATACCGATGAGTGGGAGGATAGTCATGGTGACTCCTGTGGCGCTCCTGGGCGCTGGCATAGGCCGGCGTGCCAGCTTGATAGCCGGCATCGTCCTGATCCTGGCCGCGGCCGTACTTTATGGGGTGACGTTGGATGATGGCCTGCGGTTCAACGAGCTGGCCGGCGGCGATCTGATCACCCACCAGTACGCCGAGGTGCAAGGGCGCGCCGCCAACGCGCCGGGCTATCCGGCCTATACGATGCTGGGCTGGCTCTGGTTCCGGCTGGGCCGGCTGCTGCTGCCCTGGGCCAACGCCACCCAGGTCCTCTCGCTCTTTTCGACGCTATGGGCGCTGGCGGCCCTGGCTGTCTTCTATCTGTTGCTGCTGGAGATCACGCCGCACTGGCCGCTGGCGTTCGTGATCGCCGGCTTCTACGCGGTCACCTACTTCTTCTGGTACTATGCGGTGACCAGCGAGCAATATGCCTCGGCGGTCTTCCAAAACTTGCTCTTTGCGCTGTGGGCGTTGCGCTGGGAGCGCACACGCGCCGACCGCTACATGTATTATTCGGCGCTCAATGCCGGCTTCTGCCTTGCCAATCTCGTGACCGTCTGTTTCGCCATCCCGCCGCTCATCTGGTTCTATCTGCGCCAGGCGCCGGGGCTGCTGCGTCGCGGCCGGCTGTTGCTCCGTCTGGCGCTCTTGCTCGCCCTGCCACTGTTGTGCTACGCCTATGTCTATTATGTCGGCGCGACACAGCCGGCGTGGCGCGGCAACTTCGATGGGACGACCTGGGCCTGGTTCTGGGACTTCCTCAGCACCGGGCAGGGACGCTCGGATCTGACCTGGGGCCTGGGGCCATTAACGGCGGAGTTCCCGTGGCTCATCGCCGGCGAGCTGACCTGGGGCGTTCTGGCAGTTTGCGTGGTTGGTCTGGCGTTCCTGAGCCGCCGGCGCTCCATTCTGATCTATGCGACGCTGGTCGTCTATCTCATTCTCGGCTACATTGACCGTTTTGGCAACTGGTATCAGGTGCTCATGCCGATCTACCCGCTGCTGTTGCTCGGCGGCGCCGCGCTGCTGGGCCGGCTCTGGGATTGGGTAGGCCGTCGTTGGCCGGCCGGGGAGCCAGGGGCGGCGCCCACGACGCCGGCCGGCGCGCGCCGCACCGCGAGCGGCAAGGCCGCGCGCATGGCGATCCTCCTGGCCCTGACGGCGCTGGTGGTGTGGCGCGGTGTGGTCAACTGGCCGCACGCCAATCAGCACGGCCGGCCCGATGCGCTCGTGATCCCGACGGCCCGCGCGCTGATAGCCGATGCGCCGGCGGTCGGAGCCTGGATCTATGGCTCGACGGACGAGATGGAGTCCCTCTCGTATCTGACGCGCATCTGGGGCGAGCGACCAGACCTTCGGCCGGCCACGACGGCCGACGCCCAGGCGTGGTTGGCCCATCCAGACGCTTCCTCGCTCTATGTGACGCGCGCCGCCGTGGATCTGTTGCAACGCGAAGCCGGCGTGCAGCCGTCGCTTTCGGCCGCCGGCGCGACGCTGATCGAGGTCTTGCGCCAGCCGCGCCAAGAAGCGCCGGCCGGCCTGACGCGGCTGGATCTGCCAGTGGTCGCCGGCTTGAACCTGGTCGGCGTGGAGCGTCGGCCGGCGCCGGCCGGCCGGCTGCATCTCACGCTCACCTGGCAGGCGACCAGGGCCGCGCCGCTGACGGGCGTCGTCATTTCGGCGCGGCCGCGTCGCGCCGGCGACTATGTCCGGCAGGGTGATCAGGTCGTGACGCAAGATCATCAACCGGTGTGGAACGCCTATCCCTTCGAGCGTTGGAGCGCCGGCGAGGTCGTGCGCGATGACTATGTGCTGGATATGCCCGACCATGCCGGGGCCGATGGGCTGATGCTCTTGCTTTACCGCCCAACCGGCGCCGGCATCGAAGAGGTAGCGCAGCTAGAGGTGAGCCTGCCAGTCAGCTCCGCCCCTTGACGCCGGCTACTCTTCGTCGGGCAACGGCTCGGCGCGGTCATTCTGATGCTGGCGCAATAGCTCGTTCAGCTTCGTGACAATGGGATCCAGAGCCGGCAGATGCGAGCTACGGATGTAGATGGAGCCGCGCGTGCTGTGGAAGATGGTGAGTTTGGGTGGTTGGTTGACCCGCGCGCCAACGAAACGCACGATCAAACAGAGCGGGTCTTCTTTGCGGTTCTTGTTTGGCCCGGCGCGGCCAACCTCGATGGTTTTCAGGGCGTCCCAGGGAATCTTGACGGGTTGTTCCCCAGGCGCGGTGATGCCGAGGAAGAGACCGCTGGCGCGCGCTTCAATGATTGGCGGCGTGGCGAAGAGGTTGACCAGGACCACCAGGATCAGGATGGCGCCCAGAATGATGAAGAGGCCGGCGGCGACGTTGGTGGCCGGCGAGCGACCAGCCGGCAAGATGAAGTGGGTGAAGAGCGAGTCCACGCCGGCGGCAATCTGTAACACGCCGAAGGCCAGGGCGGGCAGCATCGGCCAACGCCGGCGGTAGACGCGATAGAGGACGCTCGATTCGGTCATTGGGCCTCCCTTTTCTCAGGCGGCACAGCAGCTATAGGACCGCGTTCAGTCTGATCGTTTCGCCCGGCTCGACGATGATGAAGCGCTCATCCCAGGCGCCGGCGGCCAATGCTTCCAGGTAGATCGGCGAGCCTTCGATCTCGTCATAGCGCAGCCGGTACATGTCTGCCCATTGGCGCGCGGTCTCTCGATAGTGATCGAGGTTGCTTGCGCCGGTGGCGATGAATGCCATGCGCGTGTAGTTCTCCACGGCCATGCGCGCGATCTCCGCGCCGCGTTCCGGGCCGTATTTCTTGGTCAGGCGATCCCACTGATCCCACAAGCTGTCCACTTCGATCCAGCCTTTCGTCAGGTAGTAAGTGCCAATTTCCTGGGCGATCTGACGCTGGTGGGCCTCGCGCGAGCCGAGGAAGAGGGCGATGCAATCGTGGGTGCGCGGGATAACCAGGCGGTTGTGCGTGGCGCGCAGGCCGTCGGCGCCGCCGCCGCAGAGGCCGTAGCCGAGGAGGACGGTGAAGCCGGCCGGCGCGGCGTCAATCTCTTGTTGCAGGGCATCGCGCAGTTGCGCCGGGTCGCGGTGCAGTCCGAAGCGCAGCTCCTTGATGACGGTGTCCGGGGGGAGGAACGGGCGCAGCTCTTCGGAGACAGTGGCGCAGGCGATGACGTACAGCGGTTCCATACATGACTCCCATCAGTGAAAATCGGGCTACAGTATACCACGCCGGCGCTACCGGACAAATGCGTCGCCGACATCGTGACACTTACTGCATGTGGCAAGGCGCATCGGCGCGATTTATCAACTTGCAGGGCGAAATCTCTGAAAATGAGCATATTGTTGACAATGCAGGAGATTTGGTGTATACTGTATAGTATCTAATCACACCGATATATTCCAACGTTGCGTTTCGGGACGAGGTTAAACCATGTGCCCGCAGTTGAGAGAACAGCCGGTTTGGGCCGATCTCCTTGAGAGTTGGCTGGCGCTACGAGGAAGCTCTTCTTCGGATGAAAGCATCGCCTACATCTTAGGGCAGCTATTTCAAGCGATGGAGTCGACGCGCGTCTGGTTTATGCCCTGGTTGGAAGATGAGCGGACACTGAGCAGCGCGTTGTGCGTTGGTGAGCCGTTGAAGACCCCCGCCAACTATCGGGCGCGTCTGGGAGAAGGACTGGCCGGCAGCGCGGCGCAGAACCGCCGGCCGCAGGTGTGGCCGGCCGACGCGCCCGCGTCGGGCCTGCCGGGCGACGGGCCTTTCCATGACGGCGCGATGGCGGCGCTGTGCGTGCCGGTCTTCAGCGGGGTCAGACTATGGGGAGTGGTGTGCCTGGAGCGCGCCAACCTCGATCAGCCATACAACCCTGCGGAAGTGAATCTGGCGTCTCTGTTGGTGGGCTGGCTGGCGCAGGCGCTGCAGGCGACGCATTTGCTCAGCATGGTGGAGAGCAAAGATCAGTTCATCGCTCAAATCACGGAGAGTATTCCGACCTCCCTCGTCGTTGTAGATCGCTCGCTCCGCGTGACATTCGCTAACCGCAATTTCCTGGAGAAGGCGCGGCGCGAATGGCGCACCACGGCCAGCCGCAAGATTGAAGAGGTCTTTCCGCGTGTGATGGTTGAGTATACGCGGATGGATCAGAAGATGCGCGATGTATTCCGTACCGGGTTGCCGGTGGAGGGC
>CAIQJD010000821.1 GCA_903872005.1 uncultured bacterium
ACTGCGGCGTATAGTAGGAGCCGGTGGCCTTGCGCTCGCCGCGGTCGGTGACCAGTACTACCCGTTGGACAGAGGCGTCGGGCGTATCGTCCTCGTAGCATCGGGCCTTGTGCCCGTCCGACCCTTTCGGACGCCCACAAGGGGCGATGCTACGGGACGCAACATCATCCAGGCGCGGTTGGTATTCCAACAGCCCCTCATAAATGGAACCGAGCTGTCGCACGCCGAGGGTGCGATAGTCTACGAACTCTTTGCCGGCCGAGACTTCGCGCCGGCTCAACAAGTCCAACGCTTCCACCAGCGCCCGGTCGCCCACCGCCTTCTGCTCCAGGAAAGGATGCAGGGTCGGACTGAAGAGGCCGCCATTGTAGCGCGGCACGCCGAGGTAACGGTTGAGATCAGCCCGGTCGCCGTTGATGATCTGGAAGAGCTGCTTGAGCCGGCCCCAATAGGTCGTCGTCATGGGGGCCGGCCGGGTCTTGCTCTGCGCGATTTCGGCGGTCAGCCGGGCGAGGCTGTAGTTGTCCGCGTAGCTGGCGTTGTCGCGCGGCAACAGGCCACGGCTTTCGCCGTAGAAGATGAACAGGAGCCGATAGAGCAGATAGAGCGAGTTCTCATAGATGGCCGGCAGGTCAGCCTCGCCCAGGCCGTTGCCTGACAGGTCGAGGAAGCCCTGCATCAGCCGCGCGAGGGCCTGATAGACATTCTTGTGCAGATCGTCTTCCAGCTCGCGGGCATAGGCGCGGCTGCCGCGCAAGACGCCATCCAGGAATGTCTCGCCGCGCGCGTCTTTGCGCCAGGCGGCCGGCCGGAAGAAAAGGGTGAAATAGCGCGGGTCGGCATAGACATCCGAAGTCTCCGAGACTTTGGATGTCTGCGCTTCCAGCAACTCGACCAAGTCCACCTGGTAGTAGATGGAGAGCTTCTGGCTGGTGTCCTTGTGCACCAGTCGCCACAGCCGGCCATTGGTCAAGACGCCCCAGGCCAGGCCGGCGCTACGCAGGTAGTAATCAATTTGCCAGGAAGGGTTCTGCTCGTCGAAACTGGCGCCGCCGCCGGCCTTCTTCTTGCCCAACTCGACGGCCCAGGCTTTGGCTTCGCCGACAGCCAGGGCATCGGCGCAATACTCTGCGGTGTTCTGCGCCTTGGCCGCGCCCTGGCGCGCCGGCTCGTCTGAAAAGAAGACATAGTCCGGGCGCTTGACGCCGGCATCCAGCCCCGGGATGCCGGCTTGCGGTTCGTAGATGTGACCCAGGCGTTCGAGGATGGGCCGAATCCAATGCGTTTCGAGCTGCTGTTCGTTGTAGGCGGGCAGCGCCGCGCGCTCCCGCGCATACAGGTCGCGCAGCCAGATCAGGAAGCCCTGCGCCTCGGTTGCGCCGGCGTCCCAGGCGGCGCTCTTGGGCAACACATCGCCCAGATAGTGATCGGAAAAGAGGTATTGATTGCTCCAGACCGACAGCCCCATTCGCAGTTGTTGGACGCGTTCAGCCATGCGCTACTCCATTCGCTATCCCACGCGCTCGCGCAGCCCCACCTGCACCTCGCCGGCCACCAGTCGCACATGCACCGCCAGGCGCTCCAGCGCCTCCTCGCTCAACTGGCCGGCCACATAGGCCCGGTACAGCGGCGGGGCCACATGGCGCTGCACCGTCCGGCGCAGGGCGCGGATGCCATACAGTTCCAGCCCGTCCAATGCCTGGCTGAACAGGAAATCGCCGGCCGGCGGAGGCAACCCTTCCGCCGGCCGCGCCTGACAACCTACCCGATGCGCTCGAACTTCTGAATGCGGCCGGCGGCCACAAAGGGCACCTCGGCCACATAGATGTCGCCGTGCGAGTCCACCGCGATGGCGTGGGGACATTCGGCGAACTGGCCCGGGCCATCGCCCATGTCGCCCCAGCGCGCCAGCAGCTCCCAGTTGCCGGCCGGCGCGTGGATGGGCGATGGGGCCGGCTTGTAGGTGTAGCGCCACACGCTGACCCGATAGCCGGCTTCGCTGAGATAGATCAGCCCATCGTCATGGACATACGCCTGATTGGGCCATTGGATGCCCGGCCAGCGCCCGCTGCTCCATTCGCCCAGGTAGCCACCTTCGGTATCGAAGATCTGGATGCGGCTATTCTCGCGGTCGGGGACGAGGAGCCGGCCAAAGGGGTCCAGCGAGATGCTGTGCGGGAGCCTGAACTGGCCCGGGCCGGTCCCTTCGGAACCCCACGATTTCACCAGGACGCCCTGGGCGTTGAATTTGTGCACGCGGAACTGGCCGTAGCCGTCGGAGATGAAAAGGTCGCCGGCCGGCGTCGTGGCCGTTTGGGTCGGGCGGTTGAAGGGTTGCCCCGGCGCGCCGGGCTGGCCGACGTTACCCAGGGTCTTGAGGATGCGGCCGGTGCGGTCGAACTGGCGCACGGTGTGATCGTTGACATCCGTGACCCAGATTGTGTCATCCTTGCCGACGTGGACGCCATGCGGATTCTGGAGCA
>CAIQJD010000822.1 GCA_903872005.1 uncultured bacterium
CGCGCGGCGCGCCGGCGGCGATTTGCAGCTCGGCCCAGTGGAGATGCATCATATCATATCGGCGGCCTTCTCGCAAGAGCCATCCCAAAGTGAGCCTCTCGAAGCGCGCCGTCGTGATAGCGGGGTCGGCCGCCTGCACGCCGGCGGCCAGCAAGGCCACGTAGGGGTTCAAATGCACCGTGGAGAAGTAAGCCACCTGCAACGGCGCGCTCATTCGTCCTCCCGGCGCTCGTCGGGGGCGCTGAAGCGCAGGCGCGGGCCATAGGCGCGCACCAAGCGCACGACGCGCCGGCGAATTTCCGCATCCACGAGCCAGATGCCGCCGGCGTACAGCGCGGCCATCAAGAACAACGCGGTAACGAAGGCCACGCGGGCGTGGGGCACGGCATGGAACTGCATCTCAATCAGCCGCGCCAGGCCGGCCGAGACGATGGAAACGCCCACAATCGGCCCCAGGCTCCGCAGATAATCCAGCGCATTGGCCTGGATGATGCGGTTGACCAGCGCCGCCGAAATGACGAAATCCACCACCGAGACAATCGCCGAGAGGATGCTCACGCCGACGATGCCGTAGTACTTGGTCGCCGGATAAAGGAAGACGAGCATGGTCGTCAGACGCCACAGGGCGATGTAGGTGAGCCATTTGGGCTTGCCGCCGGCCTTGAACACATTCCCCATGTTCGCCGCCACCGAACGGATGCCGCCATAGATCGCCAGCCATTGCAGCGGCACAATCGCCGCCGCCCACTTCTCGCCATAGACCGTGTAGATGAAATCGCCGCCGAAGAAGATCATCCCCACCGTGAAGGGCATGGAGAGGAGCGCGATATAGCGCGCCGACTCGAAGAAGGCGCGCTTCATCGCCGGCATATTGTCGCGAATCTTACTGAAGGCCGGGAACATCACCAGACCGATGACGCGCGTGATCTGCGTGGCCGGCTTGTTGGCGAGGTTGTACGCCTGATTGTACGCGCCCAGGATGTCCTTGCCCAGGACGCGCCCCACGAAAGTGTTATCCACGTTGGTGATGGCGAAGACCAGCAGCGAGCTGCCGATGATGTGCTTGCCATAGTCGAACATCTCGACGGCCAATTGGCGGTCAAATTGCAGGCGCGGCTTCCAGTCGCACAGCAAGAGGCCGGAGAGGGAAGTCACCAGCGCCTGCGTCACCTGGCCGGCCACCAGACTCCACACCCCCAGGCCAGAGAGCGCGCAGGGGATGCTGACCATGCCGGAAACAAAGCCCGGCAGCGCCATCGGGACGAAGCGCTTGCGGAAGTCCATATCCTTCGTCAGCAAGCTGATGGGCACCTGCCCGAAGGAGCCTAACAGGATCGTGGCGCTCAATACCCGCAGCACCGGCGTCAGGCGCGGCTCGCGGAAGAAGAGCGCGGCCAGGGGCGCGCCGGCGACGCCGATGATGGAGAGGATCAGGCCGGCCGCCACGACCATCAAGAAGGCCGTGTAGGACGCCTCGCGCACCCGATCTTTGCGGTAGATCAGCGCCGAGCCAAAGCCCAGCTCGGCGAAAAGGTTCAGCGAGTTCAGGGCCAGATAGGCCAGCGCCACCAGACCGAAATCGGCCGGCGCGAGGATGCGGGCCAGGATGATCTGGACGATGAAGGCGATGAACTGATTGGTCGCCTGGGCAATGGCGACCCAAAAGACGCCGCGCGTCACATCCTTCCGCAGGGTCACGCGGTCTTCTCCTGCGCCAGCGCCTTGCGCCCCACGATCAGGGAATCGCGGGCGAACATGGAGGGCCAGCGATGGGCCAGCCACGTATAGAGGTCGCTGACCGGCCGGCGGCGGAAGATGCCGGGATAGAAGCCCCGGACCCACAGGCTGGCGTTGCCGTCGGTCGCCACCGGCTCCACGCCGCGCTGCCGGCACAACGCCTTCGCCTCGGCCAGGGTGAAGAAGCGCAGGTGGCTCACATCCGTCGGCGTGTTCCGCAGGTATGGGAACCGGCCGGCCAGGAGCCACAGCCGGCAACGCCAATGGGCAATGTTTGGCAGGGACAGCACCAACTTGCCGCCCGGCCGCAAGACGCGGATGCACTCCTCCAACTGTCTCTCGTGGAAGAAGCGATGCTCGATGGCCGAATTGGAAACGACGATGGAGAAGGAACCATCCTGGAAGGGCAGCGTCTCCGCGTCCAGGTCTATCAGCGTCACCGAGACGCCCTTCTGGCGCGCCATCTCCGCGGCGACCGGCGACATCTCGGTGGCCTGCACGCGCACCCCTTTGGCGAGCATCATGCCGGCGAAGACGCCGGCCCCGCAGTCTACCTCCAGGGCATCCGCGCCGGCGTCCACATAACCCAGGATGAGCTGCAGGCGGACGGTGTCGCAGGTGTCGCCAACACGCCGCCAATAGTCATCATAGTATCTGACCAGGTCCATGCGTTTCCGCATCTCCCTCTACACAGAGGATGAATAGGCAACCCCAGCGCAGCCGGCCCGACTCGCGCTGGAAAGACAGCGCCGCGTCGCGCCGCCCGGCCGGCGCATGCCGGCCGATGCGATGATACCACGAAGCGCCATGATACGCCAATAGCTCAACGCCGCTATCATTGGGGCAGATTGCCGGCCCGCAGCATCAGCGGCAGGAATCGGTACATCGCCGCCGCGTTGCCAAAGTCCACCACCAACATGGCCTCGGGCAGCAGCGTCACGGGCACAGCCCGCGGCGAGGTGAACATCAAGCCCGGCATCGGCTCCTGACGCACCACGTAGAGGCCGGGGAAGAGGTCCATGAAGAGATACATGCCGCTGGGCATAGATTCGGTCACGCGCAACACGACGCCGGCCGGATCTTCCAGCCGCACCGTCGCCCCGACCACCGGCCCCTCCTCAGGATCACGCACGCCGTTGCCGTTGGCATCAATGTAAACAGCGCCGGCGATCATCGCGTTGGGAAGCGGCGTCTCCGTCGGAGTCGGCGAGGGCGTCGGCGTCCCGGTCTCGGTGGGCGTCGCGCTGGCGGTCGGCGTCAGCGTCGCCGTATGGGTCGCGGTGACCGTGGGGGTCAGCGTCGGAGCCGGCGTCGCGGTCGCCGTCGCCGTAGCCGTCGGCGTCGGGATGAGCGTCGGGGTCGGGGTCGCAGTGGGCGGGCGCGTCGGCGTATCCGTCGGCGCCGGCGTCGCGGTCGCCGTGACCGATGGCGTCAGCGTCCGCGTCGCGCTGGGCGTCGCCGTAGCGCTGGCGGTCGGCGTCGCAGTCGCCGTATCGGTCGGCATGCGCGTGGGTGTAGCCGTTGGAGCCGGCGTGGCCGTTTGGGTCGGCGTATCGGTCGGGACGCGCGTGAAGGTCGGCGTGGACGTCGGCGTATGGGTCGGGGTGAAGGTCAGCGTCGGGGTGCGCGTGAGGGTGGCCGTCTGCGTCGGCGTATCGGTCGGGACGCGCGTGGCCGTCGCTGTGCCCGTCGGCGTCTGGGTCGGCGCCAACGTCAGCGTCGGCGTGCGCGTGGGTGTGGCGGTTGGAGCCGGCGTGGCCGTCTGCGTCGGCGTATCGGTTGGGACGCGCGTGAAGGTCGGCGTGGCCGTCCAGGTCGGCGTCAATGTCACGGTCGGGGTGCGCGTGGGGGTGGCCGTCGGCGCCGGCGTGAAGGTCTGTGTCGCCGTGCCGGTCGGCGTCCGCGTGAAGGTCTGCGTCACCGTCCACGTCGGCGTGAAAGTCTGCGTCGGCGTGCCGGTCGGCGTCCGCGTGAAAGTCGCCGTCGGGAGCGGCGTGAAGGTCGGCGTCGGCGTGTGGGTCGGCGTGTGCGTGAAGGTCGCCGTGGCCGTTGGCGTCTCCGTCGCCGTCGGGGTGGACGTGGACGTCAGCGTGTGGGTCGGGGTGCGCGTGACCGTGGCGGTGGGCGCCGGCGTGAAGGTCTGCGTTGCCGTGCCGGTCGGCGTGCGCGTCGGCGTATGCGTCACCGTCGGCGTGCGCGTGAATGTCGGCGTCGCCGTGAAAGTAGGCGTGCGTGTGAACGTCGCCGTGAAGGTAGGCGTCCGCGTCGGCGTATGGGTCGGCGTGTGCGTGGACGTCCAGGTAGCCGTCGGCGTGCGCGTGAAGGTGGGCGTGCGCGTCGGCGTTTGGGTCGGCGTATGGGTCGGCGTGCGCGTCGGCGTCCAGGTAGCCGTCGGTGTGCGCGTGAACGTAGACGTAGGCGTGCGCGTCACCGTCGGCGTGAAAGTCGGCGTCCGTGTGAAGGTTGGCGTCCGCGTGGGCGTATGCGTGAAGGTAGACGTGGGCGTGCGCGTCACCGTCGGCGTGAACGTCGGCGTCCGCGTGAAGGTCGGCGTGAACGTCGCGGTTGGCGTCCGCGTAGACGTCGGAGTGAACGTGGACGTCGGTGTGCGCGTGAAGGTCGGCGTCCGCGTGGGCGTATGCGTGAAGGTAGACGTGGGCGTGCGCGTCACCGTCGGCGTGAACGTCGGCGTCCGCGTGAAGGTCGGCGTGAACGTCGCGGTCGGCGTCCGCGTGTGCGTCGGGGTGAAGGTGGATGTCGGAGTGCGCGTCACCGTCGGCGTGAACGTCGGCGTGCGCGTGAAGGTCGGCGTATACGTGGCGGTCGGCGTCCGCGTGAAGGTGGGCGTCCGCGTGAAAGTCGGCGTGAACGTGGCCGTCCACACGGGGGTAGCCGTCGGCGTGCGCGTCTGTGTCGGCGTGTGGGTGAGGGTGGGCGTCCACGTATGCGTGGGCGTGGCGCTCGGCGGCAGCGTTTGGCTGGGTGTGGGCGTCTGGCTGGGCGTCAGCGTGCGGGTCGGGGTGCGCGTCTGCGTCGGCGTCCAGGTGGGACGCGGCGTTGGCGTCGTCGTCGGCACCGCATAGATGACGCGCAGGAGCGGGCGCAGCGAAGCCGTGGACCGATCGGATGAATGAAAGGCGTAGGAGCCAGATTGGGTCCCGCCGCCTTTCAACACCAGGCCGAAGTTGCCTTGAGGCTCTGTGACCCAGCGCTGCACGATGTCCGTGATCGTCAGCACCGGCTGCGAGAGGGTGCCGGTCAACACGGTGGAGCCAGAGACCGAGTTGTCGTAGTCCAGCCGGGTGTCCTGACAGCCGGCTATCGCCCAGGGATCATCTGCGCGCGCCACGTTCCAGGTGGTCTGCGAGACAATCCATGGGCGTTGCACGCCATAGGCGGATAGCTCCAGGAGCCGGCTGTTAGAGCTATCCACCACGAGCTTGAGCGTGGCGGCCTTGACGACCGCGCCGGCCGGAATATCGCTGATGTCAAAGTGCAACAGCGCCGTATACTCGTTATCGGCCCGCACCCACAACCGGCCGTCGGTCCCGAAGTTGCGATTGGCGTCGCTGGGCGGCGAATGGCTCAGGGTCGCATCGGCCACGCCGGCGTAGCCATTGACCCCCTGCTGATAGCTGCGCTCGGTCATCTGGCCGGCCGGGCCGGACGAAATGGTCAGCCGGTGCGTCCCGGGCGTCAAATTGGCCTGCACCTTGCCATTGTTGGGCAACACGGTATACGCCGTATAGGCGCCGGTATCGGGCATGTAGTCTTCAATAGTATAGAGACTATCGGCCGGCAGGCCCATCCAGTTCAGGTCGAAGCCCACCTGCAACCGCTTGGCGTCCTGCGTCATGGCCGTGATGACCGACGTCACGGGATCATAGCTGGCATTCACCAGCGTCCAATGATCGCTGACGCTGATCTGATCCTGGGTAATATCCAGCCAATAGTAAGAACGCGACAAATCCGCGCGGATCGTCAGGTCCAGCGGCGTGCGATCCAGCGTCCATTGGCCCAGGAAATTGAGGTCATCGTACAGGATCGGCCCACCATGATCGCCAGGATGCAGGAACAGCACCGGCGAGATAGAACCATTCTCCACCAGCGCCGTATACATCCGCTGCGAATGGCTCATGGACACCGTCGTATCATCCCAACCATGGGTCAGGGCGACCGGGATATGCTTCAAGTTCTGGGCCTGGCTCAACGGCGACCGGCGTTGATACTCAAACGTCATGGCGGCCGGCTCGCCGATCTCGCCCTTCAACATGGCCTGCGTCGAAGCGGAGCCTTCCACGTACCACTGAATCAGATCCGTGGGCGGACGGTGGGCCACCACCGCGGCGAAGACCTGCGGGTAGCGTTCGGCCAGCACCAGGGCGCGCGCCGCGCCGATGGAGAAGCCGGCCAGGTAGATGCGCGACTCATCCACATTGTAATGGTTCTTGACATACAGGATCGCGTCGATGATTTCCTGCGTAACGGCCACCGACGCGGTGTTCAGGGCGGTCGGATTGCACGGCCGGACGCACGGGACCAACAGCATCCAGCCGCGTTCGGCGGCCTGCTGGGCGTAGCGCTTCCAGCCATCGTCCACCAGCTCGTTGCGACCATACAGAGAAATCAGCAGCGGCGTGGGCGTGTTCGGATCATAGCCGAGCGGAATCTGAATGTCAGCCGAACGCCGGCTGGAGTCAAAGCTGCTGGTATACAGGAACGTCTGGCGTTGCGGCGTGGCAATGTCCGCCCCGCCAATGACGATATAGCCATCATTGACGCCCCAGCTATCATAGGGCGAGCCATCGCGCGTGATGGTGATGTTGTTGAAACCCTGTTGCAGGAAGGCGACGTCGAAATCCCAGGAATAGAAGTAGCCGGTGGCCGGCGTACACAGGTTGCCGCGCGAATCGCGCCGGGAGCGCCCCACGAAATGCCCGTTGACGTAGATGCTATGCTCGGCGTCCACATTGGCCTGTTGCAGCCACAGCCGGGCAGTTCTGGCGGTCCCTTCCCAAAAGACGAAGACAGAGCTGGTCGCCGTTTCGGGGTAGCCCGGCGGCGGGCCAACGGCCACGCACGGCTGCACCACCAGATGCGTCGAAGTAATGTAGGTCATCGGGCCAGGCAAGGCCGTCGCGGTGGCGCTGGGCGTCAGCGTCGGGGTGGGCGTGCCGGCCGCCGGCGAGCCGGTCGCGGTCGGGTCCGGCCCACTCGACGTCGCCGTCGCCGTGGGCGTCGCGCCATCCGATGTATAACTCACCACGAGGCGCGGGCGGTAAGTCGCCGTCGGGAACTCGGACGACGCGTGGCTGAACTGATTGGCCGCCAGAGCGCCGGCCACCAGCAGCAGACCATGATTGCTGCCGGCGTCGGCGATCCAGCCGGCCGCCACATCGGTCAAGGGGAGGCGATAGAAGCCGCCTTTCGCAAGGGTCAACGTGACCGCCGGCGCGGCGGGCCGATCCGCTCCCGGCACGCTCAGGCCGGGCGAAGACCAGAGCTGGCCGGCCAGGCGCGAATTCCACGTCGCCTGATCGCCGGCCCAGGCTCGGCTCACCACATACGCATAAAAGCTGGTCGCCGAAAAGGCGCCGGACGGCGAGGTCATGAACAGCTCCAGATAAGCGTCCGTGATGGCCGCGCCGGCCGGGATGCTCGACAGATCGAATTGAATCAGGCCCTTGTAGCGCCCATCCGAATGCAGGCTCATATAGGTCTGCGCGGCGAAGTTCGTATCGGGGTTATAGCTGGAGATAAAAGTCTCGCTGACGCCGGTGTATCCGTTGAGGCCATACTGGAACTCGACCGTCGTGGTCGCCAGAGCGAGCGCCGGCGCGGCGTCGGCCGGGCCGGCCAGGACGAC
>CAIQJD010000823.1 GCA_903872005.1 uncultured bacterium
AGCTCCGGCCGGCGCTCCTCCGTGCGCGAATCCGAGCTGAAGATGCGATAGAGCGACGTCCCGTAGCAAATAGCCGCCTTGACGACGACGCCGAAGTTGCTCGCCGGCGCGGCCTGCCAACTCTGCGCCAGCGCGGTCACGTCGAAAGCCAGCATGCGCGTCGGGTTGGGCAGAATGCTGGCCCACAGCCCGGTCGGGGCCCTGAATATCGCAGCCTGCCGGTAGCAGTCCAGAGACGCATCCGCCGTCCCCGTGCGGTCGCCCGCGCCGTTCGCGCCGGCCACGTCCCAGGTATTGCCGGCGGCGGCGTTCAGCCAGGTCGCCGTATCCTCATCCCAGGCGCGCAACAGACGATACGCCCGGACGGTGATGGAGGCGTTGATGGGCGTCGTCGCGCCGATGTAGAGGCGCAACTGCGCTTTGGTGATCTGCGCGCCGGCCGGCAAGGGCGCCAGGTCGAAACGGGTCAGCAACGCCGCGTTGTCAATCGTCTTCAGGTACATCCAGGCATTGCCGCCGTAATTCGCGCCAGGATTGGTGAGGTCCATATAGGTATCCGTCGCGCCGGCGTACCCATCCTTGCCCTGGCGCAGCAACATGCTGCCCTGCGTCGGCGGGGGCGGCGGCGCGGCCACGCTGATGGTCGTGGTCTGGCGAGCCTCGGCCGGCGCAGCCATCTCGACCGCCGACAGGCGCGCGATATTGGTCACATCGGTCGTCTGGACGATGACCGCCGGATCGGGCTGGACGACGACTTCCAGAGTACGCGAAGAGCCGGACGGCAGCGTGCCCAGATCCCAGCGCACGACATTGCCGCCGGCGTCATAGTACTTCGGCCCGGTGGCGCTGACGAAGTTCATGCCGGCCGGCAGGGCGTCTTCGATCACCACCTGATGCAAAGCGACCAAATTCAGATTGGTCAGCACAATGGTGTAGCGCAGTTGGCTCTCCACCGGCGAAGGATTCGCCGAGCTGGTCTTGACAAAACTGAGCTTATTCGTGAAGACGGACGTGGGCGTCACCGAGACGGTGGATGTAGCGGTCCCCGTCGCCGTGGCAGTCCCCGTCTCTGTGGCGGTGGCGGTCCCCGTGGCAGTGGCGGTGGCGGTAGAGGTAGAGGTTGAGGTAGGGGTGTTCGTGACCGTCGCGGTGCCGGTGTGAGTGGCCGTGGGCGGGACGCCGTCGGGCACGATGAGGATAGAATCCTCGGCAATCGCCCGCGTGGGCAGGCCGGCATAGTAGCCGACCAACGAGATGGCGCCTAGCGCGACGAGAACGAAGAACAGACTGATGAGACGCTGCTTCCAACTGATCTTCATACGCCAATCCTCCTTGCTGTCTGAACGAGCTTCCTCCTGTGTCGCCGGCCTCATGCTGCGCGCGGCCGACCTCGCAGTCACAAGTCTGACGGCCTGATACTGCCACGAGTGTAACTCTTCGGTCACGAAAAGTCAATAGTTTCGCCGGCATTCTCGCTCTAAGACAACTCTAATATGGGGTTAATTAGGGGTTAATCTGCTACCGCTATCATGGGGGTGTACTCAGTTGAAACAGACCGCTCGACCTTGCAGAGGTTGAGCGCAGAGGAGATCAGCCATGAATATCAAGCGAACGTCCAATTCGTTGTGGATCGCGGTCGTGCTGCTCATCGTCCTGGGCCTGGGCCTGGGCGTGGTGGGCGGCGGGGTGGCCGGCGCAGCGGCCGGCTACTACATGGCCCAGCGCGGCGCTTCGGCGGCCGTGGCGACGAGTACGGCGCGTCTCGCTTCGCCGGCCGTAGCCATCCAATCTTCTTCATCGCAGTCTACGCAGCCGGCATCGCAACCGAATTTGACCGAAATGACCGTGGAAAGCAATTCGGCGGCCATCGAAGCAGTGCGTAAGGTCGGGCCGGCCGTCGTCACGGTCATCAACACCCTGGACACGCGGCTCTTGGGGCGCACCTACGTCCCACGGATGCCCAATCAGGAAGCGCCCAAGGCTTCGGGCAGCGGCGTGATTATTGATAAAGCCGGCTACATCATCACCAACAACCACGTGGTGGACGGCAACCAGAAGCTGGAAGTGATCTTTGCCGACGGCACGAAAGTGGATGCCAAATTGATCGGCACAGACAAGTTCGCAGATCTCGCGGTCGTGAAGGTAGATGGCAGCGTGCCGGCGATAGCCGAGTTGGGCGATTCGAGCAAGTTGCAGCCGGGCGAGTCGGTGCTTGCCATCGGGAGCGCGTTAGGTGACTTTCAGAATACCGTGACCGCCGGCGTCGTCAGCGCCCTCGGACGCTCGTTGGATACCGGCGACGGCTACTCGCTGGAAGGGATGATTCAGACCGACGCAGCCATTAACCACGGCAATTCGGGTGGCCCATTGATCAACCTGGCCGGCCAGGTCATCGGCATCAATACGGCGGTCGTGCGTAGCTCTGGGACCAGCGGCGATCAGGCCGAGGGCCTCGGGTTCACCATCCCGGCCGATACCGTCAAGGAAGTCTCGCAGCAGATCATCAAGAACGGCTATGTCGCCCGCCCGTACCTGGGCGTGACGTATGAGATCATCACGCCGGGCGTGGCCGCCGCCAGCGATCTGCCCGTCAAGAATGGCATCTATGTGACCCGGGTAGAAGCCGGCACCTCTGCTGCCAAGGCCGGCGTGCAGGTGGACGACATCATCGTCTCCCTGGGCGGCACGGACATCACGGAGGATAATCCCTTCGTCAACCTGCTCCTCAAGCATCGCCCTGGCGAGCAACTGGACCTGCGGATCATGCGGGACGGGAAGGAGATCACCTTGAAGGTGACGCTGGGAGAACGGCCCCGCTCGTAAACCACAAACACAGGATCGAGACGCAAACCCCCTGTCCATGCGGGGCGGCTCTCCCAAAGGAAGCCGCCCCGCGCTATTTCCGGCGTCGGCCGGCATTTGATTTTCGGCCCAAATTCGGTTATGATGACCCCGCTATCGCTCACGCAATCACTGGGGAGGCTACATTATGGATTGGGGAATGCAAAACCGCATGGCGCGGCTGATTCGCGCCGATGGCCACTGCTTCTTTTTGGCGATGGATCATGGCTACTTCCTCGGCCCCACGCACTGTCTGGAGAAACCCGGCCAGACGGTCGAACCCCTCTTGCCCTTCGTGGATGCCGTCTTCGTCACGCGCGGCGTGCTGCGCTCGGCCATGCCGCCGGCGATGGACAAGCCGGTCATCTTGCGCGTCTCCGGCGCGACCAGCGTTGTCGGCGCGGACCTGGCGAACGAGGGGATCACCACTTCGATTGAAGAGATCATCCGCCTGAATGTGTCGGCCGTCGGCCTCTCGGTCTTCATCGGCAGCCAATACGAACACCAGACCCTGATGAACCTGGCCGGCCTGGTCAATCAGTGCGAAAGCTACGGCATCCCGGTCATGGCCGTGACGGCCGTGGGCAAAGAGCTGGAGAAGCGCGATGCCCGCTATCTCTCCCTGGCCTGTCGCATCTGCGCCGAATTGGGCGCGCGCACAGTCAAGACCTACTGGTGCGAGGATTTCGAGAAGATTGTCGAGAGCTGCCCCGTGCCGGTGGTGATCGCCGGCGGCCCCAAGACCGACGACGATCTGAGCGTGCTGCGCTTCGTCTATGACGGCATGCAGCGCGGCGCGGCCGGCGTCAACCTGGGGCGCAATATCTGGCAGCACAAGACGCCGGCGGCCATGGCCCAGGCCCTGCGCGCCGTCATCCACGAGCAAGCGACGCCCGAACAGGCCCAGGAATACTTGCAGGCGGCCCGTTAAGATCGGCCGGCGCTCGGAGGAAAACCCATGCGCGTTGCCATGTACTACAACAACAAAGACGTGCGGCTGCAAGAATTGCCGAGGCCCAAGATCGGCGCCGGCGAAGTGCTGGTCAAGATCATCGCCAGCGGCATCTGCGGTAGCGACGTCATGGAATGGTATCGCATCAAGAAAGCGCCGCTGGTGTTGGGGCATGAAGTAGCCGGCGAGATAGCCGAGATCGGGGCCGGCGTGGCCGGCTTCGCCGTCGGCGACCGCGTCGTCGTCTCGCATCACGTCCCCTGCAACACCTGTCGCTATTGCTTGAGCGGCAACCACACCGCCTGCCACACCCTGCACACCACGAACTTCGACCCCGGCGGCTTCGCCGAGTATGTGCGCGTGCCGGCCCTGAATGTAGATCGGGGCGTCTTGCGCCTGCCGGCCGAGGTCTCCTTTGAAGCGGGGACTTTCGTCGAGCCGTTGGGGTGCGTGGCGCGCGGCCAGCGCGTCGCCGGCCTGAAGCCGGCCCAAAGCATCCTGGTGCTGGGCAGCGGCATCTCCGGCTTGCTACACATCCAGTTGGCGCGCGCCCTGGGCGCCGGCCGCATCGTGGCGACCGACATCAGCGCCTATCGTCTCGACGCCGCCCGGCGCATGGGCGCGGATGTGGTCATGGACGCCCGCGAAGATGTGCCGGCGCGCCTGCGCGAAGTCAACGATGGGCGCGGCGCGGATCTGGTCATCATCTGCGCGTCGGCCACGTCAGCCTACCAGCAGGCGCTCAAATCGGTGGAGCCGGGGGGCGTGGTGCAGTTCTTCGCGCCGACCCTGCCCGGCGTCGAGCTGAGCGTGCCAGTCAACGACTTCTGGCGCAACAGCATCACGCTCATGCCGTCCTATGGCGCTGCGCCGGCCGACCTGGCGATTGCCCTCGACCTGATCCGCTTCGGGCGGGTGAATGTGCGCGAGATGATCACCCACCGGCTGCCGCTGGAGCAGGCCGGCGAAGGCTTCCGCCTGGTGGCCGAGGCC
>CAIQJD010000824.1 GCA_903872005.1 uncultured bacterium
CAGGTAGAGCGTGGTGAAGACATCGGAGATGCAGACACGAGCGTCGCCGGCGTCGTCCTGCTTGTGGAGCCGGTCTATCGCGGCGATATCGAGCGGATCGCATTCGGCCACCAAGGTCGTGAGATAATGCTTCTCCCAATCTACCAGCGGGACAGTCGGTCCCATCTGGGAAAAATGATAGATGACGATCTGCGGGCCGTTCACGACGTTCTGGGCCATGATGTCGCCATCCGCCTGGATGCCGACGCTGCCCGGCGCGCGACCTTGCAACGCTTGCGCCAGGGCCTGCAGGGCGCGCAACATGTCCGCCTGCAGGCCGGTCTGCGCCTTCAACTGCGCCAACGCCTGCGTTGGCTGCAACGCCGGCTCCAGTTCGGCCGCGCTGATGAACGCCCCCTGGAACAACCGCCAGCACTCATCCAAATTCAGATCGGGCAGCTTGTCAGGAGCATAGCCGGCCCGCTTCATGAGCTTCTTCAGCCGCTCGACTTTGAGAGC
Source organism: uncultured bacterium (assembly GCA_903872005.1). The sequence goes on from CAIQJD010000824.1 coordinate 499, forward strand.
ATCTGGCTCCTCCTGCAGCAGGTACTTCAGCTCATGCGCCACGTCGGCATCCGCGAAGAACGCGGTGAAGAGCGTATCCAGGTGTTGACGCTGTTCCAGCGGCAGCCGGCTGGCCGGCTGCAGGAAAGCGACGAGGCCGGCCTGCACACATCTCCGCAACGCCTGCTGGCGCTCGTCGCCCTCAATCAGCTCCCTCCCGCGTTTCCCCAACGCCGTGACCAACTGCCCGGTCAGGCCGGCCGTCAACTCGGCCAAATAGCTGGCGACGAAACCATCCATCACTACCCTCCGAACATCCCGCGTGCGATCTGCCAGAGCATGGCCGCCAACGGCGCCAACTGAAACACCTGCCAGCCGAACTTGCCGGCCGCCTGCGCCGCCTCGGCCGCCGCCGTGAGGATCTGGCTCACCTCCGCCAACTTCCGCACCACGCGACTCCCCTGCGGCTGCCCGCCGGCCAGCTCCTCCACCACCTTGCCCAACGCCTCGGCCGCATCCCTGGCCTCGGCCGGCGCGATCTCGCCGGCGGCTGCGGCGCTCTCCAGGCGCTTCCGCAGCGCCGCCGCCTCCTGCCGCAAATCGCCGGCGTTCGCCTTGGCCGGCTCGCTGATCACCTGCAACCCGACCACAACGTTCTTCGCCCGCAACTCCTCGGCGTCAATCCCCCCGCTGCGGATCGCCCGCGCCAAGGCCACCAGGCCGGCGGCTTGTTCTGCCGTGCCGGCCGGCGCCTGCACGCCATCCACGATATTCTCGGCCTCGATCTTCTTCGCCCGTATTCCGCCCATCCAACGCCTCCTATCACTCAGAAGCAACCCTCATCGCCGCGCCCATTATCGTACTGCAAATCACAGCGCCGTCAAATCCGCACGCAAACCCATGAGGTCTCGCAGACCGCAAGGGTTTCTTGCCCGCGACTCTACCGCCCTCCATCCGCTCTATCACATCCATCCACACCACATACCCATCCCCAGCCGCCGGCTCCCGTCTTGACAAGCGCCACAAAGCCGGTACAATCGCTGTCGCGACCGGCTTCAACGCCAATGTCACGCCGGCAGGAGATCCACATGTCCGAACAAGCCTCCCCCAACCCCCGCCAGTGGTTCGACAACTTCGTCCAGATCGGCGCGGTCGTCGAAAACATTGACGAGACCGTCAAAGTGCTGAGCGAAGTCTTCGGGCTTGGCCCATTTCGCGTCTTCAACTGGCCGCCGGCCGACCGAGCCGACCTGGAACGCTTCTATCACGGCCAGCCGGCGCAATTCACCGCTCGACTGGCCTTCACGGAAATCGGCAACACCGAGCTAGAGCTGATCCAGCCCCTCGAAGGCCCCAGCATCTGGGCCGACTTTCTGGCCGAACATGGCCCCGGCCTGCATCACATCCGCTTCAACACCTTTGACCTGGAGCCGGCCCTGCAATACCTGCAAGGGCAAGGCGTCGCAGTCGCCCAGATGGGGCACGGCCTGCGCCCTGGCTCCATGTTCGTCAACCTCGACACCGAAGACCGTGTCGGCTTCGGCCTTGAAATCTTCAAGGCCGTCCGCGGCACCGATGGGCGAGCGCCCCGGCCGGCGGCCGACCATCCCCAACCCTGATACCCAAGGAGACCACGATGATCCTGCGAGCTGACCATGTTGGCCTGTGTGTCCAGAACATGGAACGCGCCATCGCCTTCTACCGAGATGTCATCGGCATGGTGAAGATCTTCGATCGCGAGTTCGATGCCACCCTGGCCCCGGTCCTCGGCCTGCCCGACGCCCGGTTGCGCGTCGTGAAGATGGAATATGGCGACTTCGTCCTGGAGATGTTCGACTATCACGTCCCCCAATCCCATCCGCCGGCACAGTTCCACGCCCAGTGGGAGCACGGCATCACCCACATCGGTTTCCTCGTCAAAGACTTCTGGGCCGAATACCAGCGCCTCCGCGACCTCGGCGTCGAGTTCCTGGGCGAGGGCAACGAGATTCGTCCCGGCTGCTTTGTGGCCTACTTCCGCGGCCCCGAAGGCGAAGTCTGCGAGATTCGCGAGGTCAACTAGCGCGCCTGAGCGCCCCCAACAGTGAGGACAACACCCCATGAGTACATTCGTTGAGCAGGTCGCGCCGGCCGTCTGCCGCCGGCTGCAAGTGGACGATGACGACGCCCGATCCATCCCGCGCGAAGCTCATCTCCAGATGCTCTGCTACTTGCATCTGATCCGTGAGTTCGAGACCCGCCTGCTGGAGCTGAAGGACGCCAATCTCGTCAACGGCCCAGTACACGCCAGCATCGGCGAAGAAGCTGTGGCGGTGGGCGCGGCCCTGGCCCTGTGCCCCGGCGACTTGATCGCTTCCACCCACCGCGCCCACGGTCATTTCCTATCGAAGGCGCTGACCCATTACGCCCCGCCGGCTTATGATCCGTTGACCCAGGGCATCACGCCGGCCATGCAAGCCATCGTAACCCGCACCCTGGCCGAAATCATGGGCTTCGCCGAAGGTTGGTGCGGCGGTCGCGGCGGCTCCATGCACCTCTACGATGCCGCCTCAGGCAACCTGGGCAGCAACGGCATTGTCGGCGGCGGCATCCCCCTCGCCACCGGCGTCGCCTGGGCGCAGAAGATCCAGCAGACCGGCCGCATCGTCGTCTCCTTTTTCGGGGACGGCGCATTCAATCAGGGGTGTTTTCACAAAGTCGCCAACATGGCGACCCTCTACCACGCGCCGGTGCTCTATCTGGTGGAGAACAACCTCTATGCCGTCGGCACCTGCACGCGTGAGTCTTCCTGCGTGGAAGACCTCGGCCTGCGCAGCCTGGGCTACGGCTTTGACAGCTACATCGTAGATGGCATGGATCCTATCAGCGTGTATACCGCCGTGCGAACCGCCGGCGAGACCATGCGCCAGCGGCCGACTCCCCTCCTGATCGAAGCCAAGACCTACCGCTACCGTCATCACGGCGGCGGCTTGATCGGCAGCGCCTTCGGCTACCGCACGACCGACGAAGAGGCCGCCTGGCGCGCCAGAGACCCCCTCACAACCTACCCGGCGACGTTGATGCGCCTGGGCCTCCTGACCTCCGCCCAAAACGAGCACTTCGCCGATGTCGCCCGCCGATCCGTAGCTGACGCCATCAACGCCTGCACCGAGATGCAGGCCGGCCAACGCGTGATCCCAGCCGCCAAATGGCCGGCTCCCGAATCTGCCGGCCAGCACATTCGTGGCGACGACGCGGCCGTGCGCCAACTTCCCTGCCGCGAGCGCGAGGATTTCGCTGCCTTCAAGCCGATGGGTTATGTCAATGCCGTCGCCGCAGCCACCTTGAACAACATGCGCCGCGACCCGCGCATCATCGTCCTGGGCGAGGACGTCTCCAACCTGCGCGGCGGCCCCTATGGCGCGACGCGTGGCATCAAAGAGGTCTTCCCCGACCGGCTGATCAACACGCCGATCTCGGAAACCGGCTTCGTCGGCATGGCCGGCGGCCTGGCTGTGGCCGGCCTCAAGCCGGTCGTCGAGGTCATGTTCCCCGACTTCGCGTTGATGGCCTCCGACCAGCTCTTCAACCAGATCGGCAAGCTGCGCCACATGTTCGGGGGCCAGGCCGCCTTCCCCGTCCTCGTCCGCACGCGCGTCGCCACCGGCGTTGGCTACGGCGGCCAGCACTCCATGGACCCCAGCGGCTACTTTGCCCAGTTCTCCGGCTGGCGCATCCTCGCTCCCTCCAACGCGTTCGACGCCATTGGCCTCTTCAACACCGCCCTCCAATTCAATGATCCCGTGCTCTTCATCGAGCATGGCCTGCTATATGGAGAAGAGAGTCCGGTCCCGACGACGACCAGTGGAGAATATGACCTGGACTACTACGTGGCCTATGGCAAGGCCAAAGTGCTGCGCGCCGGCCAGGACATGACCGTCCTCACCTACCTGACCGGCGTCCGTGACAGCCTCAAGGCGGCTGAGGCGCTGGCCGGCCAGGGCTTCAACGCCGAGGTGATTGACCTGCGTACCCTCGACTATGCCGGCATGGACTTCGCGACCATCGGCGCATCGGTCAAGAAGACCGGCGCCGTGCTGGTGGTCGAACAAGGGGCGCGCAGTTGGACCATTGGCGCGCGCATCGCCGAAGAAGTACAATCCCGCTTCTTCGACTTCTTGGACTGCCCGATCCAGCGCGTCACTGCGCTCGACGTCCCGCTGCCCGTCTCGCGCAAGCTGGAAGAAGCCGTGCTGCCTTCGCTGGAACAGATACGTTCCGCCATGCAGCGCGTCGCGCAGCGTCAGGTCTGATGGCGCCGGCTACTGATCTCAAATCGGAGGAATCCATTATGTCAGATACGGCAATGAAGCGACTCTACACCTATGTGGACGCACACACCGAACGCGCCCTGCAGTTGTTGGAACGTTTCGCCGCGCAGCCCAGTATCTCCGCCCAGAAGCTCGGCTTGCCCGAAATGGCCGAGTTATGCCGGCAGGCCCTGGAAGAGTACGGCGTGCCGGCGCAAGTCCTGCCCACCAAAGGCGGCCCGCCGATTGTCTATGGCGAGGTACGCGGCAAGTCCGACAAGACCCTGCTGTTCTACAACCACTATGATGTCCAACCCGTGGATCCTCTGGAGCCGTGGGTCACGCCACCGTTCGAGCCGACCCGACGCGACGGTAAGCTCTTTGCGCGCGGCGTGGCCGACAACAAAGACAATATCGTCATCCGTCTGGAAGCCCTGCGCGCCTGGCGCGAGACCCTCGGCGAATTGCCGTGCAACATCAAATTCCTGTTTGAGGGCGAAGAAGAGAGCGCCAGCCCCCACTTCTATCAGTTCGTCGAGGAACACCGCGATCTGCTCAAGGCCGACGCCTGCATCATGGAGGCGGACAGCCTCGGCCCCGACGGCCGGCCGCATCTGACCCCCGGCGTCAAAGGCATGCTCAACATCCAGTTGACTGCCCGCACCGCCGCTATGGACGGCCACTCCGCCTACGCCGCCGTCGCGCCCAGCGCCGCCTGGCGCCTGCTCTGGGCCGTCGCCAGCCTCAAGACGCCCGACGGTCGCATTCAGATCGAAGGCTTCTACGATGATGTGCGCCAGCTCAACGCCCTCGAATCCGCCGCCGTGCAGAACACGCCCGACGGCGAGGACAAGCTGAAAGCGGCCCTCGGCCTCTCATCCTTCCTCGACAACCTCACCGGCTATGCCTGGAAAGAACGCCTCTACAATGGCACAACCTGCAATGTGAACGGCTTCCTCACCGGCTACACCGGCCCAGGCTACAAGACCGTCCTGCCGGCCGTCGCCAGCGCCAAGCTCGACTTCCGCCTCGTTCCCAATCAGCGGCCGCGTGACATCCTGGAAAAACTGCGCCGGCATCTGGATCGCTTCGGCTTCAGCGACATCGAGATCGAGGTGTATGGAGCAGAAGGCCCGGCGCGCACGCCACTAGATGATCCCTTCATCACGTTCATGAGCGCCCTATGCGAGGAATTCGCCGGCAAGCCCACGGTCATCGTCCCGAACAATGCCGGCACCGCGCCCAAGGACGCCCTGGTCGAAGTCCTTGGTCTGCCCACCGCCTTCGCCATGGGCGGCGCCGGCTACTATGGCTCGCAAATTCATGCGCCCAATGAGCACATTCGTCTGGCTGATCTGCCCACAGCGATCAAATTCACACTGCTCCTCCTCTCGCGCTTCCCGACCTTCAAGTAGTCGGCATCGAGATTCATCCTGACAAATGCACAGAGAGCACGGATGATCCGTGCTCTCTGTCTTTCGCGTGTGGTCGCGGAACAAGCTACACGCCGATCAGCTGCCCATCCCGCGCGACGATCTGGCCGGCCCGCACCGTCAGGCGCGGCAGGAACTTCCACTCTCCCCAGAAGACCGTCCCGATGGAATCCCGATAGTCGAAGCGTCCGCGTTGCAGATCCAACACGGTCACATCGCCGGCCGCGCCCGGCCGCAGCGTCCCTATCTCGCCGGCCACCCCCAAAATTTGCGCCGGCCGGCGGCTGCACGCCGCGATCACCTCGCCCAGCGTCATGCCCAGGCTCAAGAAGCGCGACATCAGCGTCGGCAGGTCGAAGACCGGCCCGCCCACGTTCGCCGTATGCAGGTCTGAACCGATAGTATCCGGCTTGAACCCCCGCCCCATCGCCTCCTGGCACACCGCGAACGAGAAGCTCCCCGCGCCATGCCCCACATCAAAGATCACGCCGCGCCGGCGCGCCTCCAACGCTTGCGGAATCACGCGTCCATCCCCGTCCAGGATGCTGATCCCGCCGCCGCGCACGGAGTCCGGTCGCCGGCGCAGACCCTTGCCGTCCGCCGCCGGCTCCAGGCCGGCAAAGGCCGTATACGTATGCGTGACGATGTCGCCCGGCCGCAGCGCATCCAGGATCTCCCCGATTGGGATAGGTGAATCGCCGACATGCACCATCAGCGGGCAGCCGGCGCGTTGCCCCGCTTCCAGCGCCAGGTGCAACGGCTTGGCCCCATTCTCCAGGACGATATAGCGCGTCACGCGCACCTTCAGGCCAATGACAAAATCGCGATTGGTCTGCACGGCAGCGGCCGCCGCATCCACGTCCACCAGTGGCAGCCAACCCAGCTCCGTCCCCGATCCGCCGAAAGGCATCCCGATGGTCGAGATGTTCAGCAGCGCCCGGATGCGCGTGCGCGCCGGCTCGACGACAAAGCGCCGAAAGCCCACGATGTTCGTCGCGCCGGCGCTGCCGGCATCCAGCACCGTCGTCACGCCCTTCGCCAGCGAAGTCTCATCCGGGTCGAGGCCCAGGTCCGTGACGCCCGGGTACACGTGGGCATGCAGGTCAATCAGTCCCGGCGTCACCAGCCGGCCGCCGACGTCCTCCACTCGCGCCGCGCCTTCGGTCGGCAGCCCCGGCCCCACCGCGACGATCCGACCGCCGGTCAGCGCCACATCCGCGATCCCATCCATCTCCTGACTGGGATCTATCACGCGGCCGCCCTTCAGTAACAGGTCGCACTCCATTTCCCTGCTCCTACAACAAGCCGGCTTGCTTCAGCACGTCGGCGACTACCTTGCGATCATCATCATTGCACGGCACAGTCGGCCGCGCCGTGGCCGTTCCGCAAATGCCCAGCATCGCCAGCCCTTCCTTCACGACTCCCGGCCACTTGAGCGCCGGCGAGTCGCCGCATGCATCGTCCAGCCCATCCACCAGCCGATTAAGCCGATTCTGCAAGGCGGCCGCTTCCGTCTGCCGGCCGGCGACCGACAGATGGTACAGCTCCACATACAGCGCCGGGAAAAGATTCGACGGCGAAGGCGTCCCGCCGACCGCTCCCATCAGGATGCTCGTATTGAGATTGTACTCATTCCCCTGGAATACCCGGAAGCCCGTGCCCCGCGTGAACTCGACCACATCCTGCAAATGCATCACCGACTCGGTATTCTTAGCACCCACCAAATTGGGTAATAACTGCGCCAACTTGCCGAAAGTGCGCGCCGCGATGCTCACGCCCACCAGTGGCCCCACATTGTAAACCATCCAGGGAATATCCACCGCCTCGGTCAGCGAGCGGAAGTAATCAATCTGCGTCTGCGGCGTCGTCAACTTGAACGGGAATGGCAACGTTGCGATGGCCGCATCTGCGCCGGCCTTCTGCGCCCGTTGCGCGTGCTCGATCACCCGCGCCGTGCAGGTGTCGGCCACGCCGGCCACCACCGGCGCCTTCCCATTCACTTCCGCGACCACCACCTCAATGGCGTGGGCGCGCACCTTGCCCATCAGTCGCGGAAACTCGCCCGTCGAGCCAAGCACGAACAGGCCGTGCACGCCGGCCCCCAACAGATGGCGCACCAGCCGGCGCGTCCCCTCCACATCTAGCGTCTCATCTGCCAGCAACGGCGTCACCATCGGCGTAATGATGCCCTTCAAGCGCGTCTTGTCAAACATGATCTCTCCTCCTTGTCAACACGCATCGTGGCCGGCGCTATTGTACTCCCGATTCTCGCCGGCTTCAACTCGCGCCGGCGTCGGGTAATACATGCAAAAACGCGCCGCGCACCCCCCGGAGTGTTTGTAACCGACGCCATCTTATGCTACAATCGTCCCATCAGACTTCGGCGCATAGAGGAGCAGGAGCCCATGGAACAAGCCAGAACGCCAGAGGAACGCTACGGGCCGGCGCTGGTCAAGGCCCAAGAAGACCTGAAAGGGCGTGATCCTTTTGTGATCGCCAACTGGGCCGGCGTCCAATTTGAAGCCAGCGCCGGCGGAGCCGGCTACTTCTTCGTCCGTTTCTGGGACTCCATCTATACCGTCAGCTACCCGCAAGGCAACGTCCTTGACGAAGCCAGCGACGTTCCCCCCATCGGGCTGCGCCTCATCATCTTGCACTACCTCCTCACCACCATCGGCGCGCCCCATGCCGATCGTTGGGCTGCCTTCCGCGATTTCCCCGGCGGTCTCGGCTACAACGCCGCCTTTGAGGCTCGCGTCAATCGCCGGCTCGCCGGCGTCTTCGGCCAACGCATTGCCGATTTCAAGCAGATTGGCCTGGCGCTCGGCGGCATGCCGCTGGACGTTGGCGATGCCGCTTTCACTTTCGACATCTTCCCTCGGCTACGCATTGCCGTCGTCCTCTACCGCGGCGACGACGAATTCCCGGCCTCGGCCAACCTGATCTTTGACGCCGCCGCCGATCGCTGCCTGCCCACCGAAGACCTCGTCGTCCTCGGCGAGACCGTCGCCGGCCGGCTCACCAAATTCCGACCCAAGTCCTGAGCGATCCCATCCGCCGCTCTGCCCGTGTCATCCAAGGAGATTCATACGAACGCCACGAAGACCGCTGAATACACGATCCCCTACGGTAGCGGCGCGCAGCGCCTATCCGCCCCGGCCGACCAAGTCGTCGGCGTCTGCCTGCCCCAATCGCTGCCGGCCTGTCCCGATCCTGCCGCCGCGCTGCGCGATAGCATTCTTGCCGGCCTGCAAAACGCCGGCGTCGCCGATAAAGCGCGTCCCGGCCAGCGCGCCTGCATCGTTGTCACCGACCGCACGCGCACCACGCCTAACGCGCGCATTGTCCCGATCCTGCTGGAGCAGCTCAACCATCTCGGCATCGCCGATAAAGACATCACCGTGCTGATCGGCGTCGGCATGCACGCCGCCGACAGCCCTGAAGCGATCCTCGCCAACCTCGGCCGGCAAGTCACGGAGCGCGTCGCCGTATTCAACAACGAGCCAGATAACGCCGCCCTGATGGTCAGTATGGGCCATACCGCCCTCGGCACGCCGGTGGAGGTGCATCGCCGCTACGCCGACGCTGACATCCGCATCGGGACCGGCAACGTGAACCCATGCATGCTGAGCGGATGGTCGGCCGGCGGAAAGATCGTCCTCCCCGGCGTCACCAGCCGGCGCTGCATCTACGAAAACCACAAGCGTTTCACCGCTACGCTACAGGCCCTCGGCTGCGGCTCCCTGATGGGCGTCATGCCGCCCCAAAATGCCGTCCGCGCCGACATAGAAGACGCCGCAGCCATCAGCGGCCTCGACATGGTCGTGAATGTGCTCCTCGACAACGACCGCCGGCTGGTTGCCGCCCACAGCGGCGCTCAAATCGCCGCGCAGCGCGCCGCGGTGCAGCAGATGCGCCCCTACGTGGAAGTCCGCCTCCCGCAGAAAGTGGACATCCTCGTTGCCGGCGTCGGCGAAGTCGGCTACGAGTGTAGCCTCTTTCAGGGCGGATCGCGCGTCTGCGGCGGTGCGGATCGTTACCTGAAGGACGGCGGCGAACTCATTATGGTCAATGAATGCCGTGAAGGCATCTACGAAGGCTTCGAGCATGCCCAATTCCGCCAATGGATGCGCGACATGCCCATCCCGGCCGAGATTCGCCGGCTCACGGAAGATATGGCTATCGGCGGCGAGAAGGGCTGCGTGCTCTACACCTTCTCCTGGCTCTTGCACCAGAAGCAGTGCCGGCTCACCATCGTCACCGGCAACATGACGTCCACCGAGCTGAACGAGATCCATCTCGGCCAAGCCGACCACGTACAATCCGCGCTGGATGCCGCCCTGAAACGCTATGGCAGCGGCGCGTCCATCGGCATCATGCCCTATGCCGGCCTCGTCCTCCCCGTCCTCTGACGCGCCCGCAAACACAGCGCCGGCGTCCCTGGCCTTCGGCCAACTGACGCCGGCGCATTTCCTGCGCCGCGAGAATCGCTTCGCCGCCCAAATTGAGTTAAACGGCCAACCTTGCCGCGCCCATGTCCCCAACTCTGGCCGTCTGGCCGAGTTACTCTACCCCGGCGCGCCCATCTACGTTCGCCCGGCCGGCCGACCCGGCCGGGCCACGGCCTACGACATCCTGCTGGCGCAGTGCGGCCCCGTCTGCGTCTGCGTGGACTCTCGTTGGCCGCCTCATTTACTGCAAAGCGCCTGGCGCGCCGACCGAATCCCCGCCCTCGCCGGCTACACAGACGCGCGCGCCGAGGTCGTCGCCGGCGCCAGCCGCCTCGATCTCCATTTCACCGCGCCAGATCGCCGGCCCTGCTGGGTCGAAACGAAATGCGTCACCCTGCTCCAGGATGGCGTCGCCCGTTTTCCCGACGCGCCCACCGAACGCGGCCGCCGACATCTCGAAGAATTGTCAGGTCTCGTCGCGGCCGGAGACACGGCCATCGTCTGTTTTGTCATCCAACGCCCCGACGCTCGCGCCTTCGCGCCGCACGACAACATGGACCCGGCCTTCGGCCTCGCCCTGCGCGAAGCGATCTCCGCCGGCGTGACCACCCTGGCCTACACATGCCAGGTCACGCCAACGGAGATCGCTCTCTCCGCGCCGATTCCGTTCGCCTTCTGACGAGCGAAACAGGCTCAGTTCAGCGCGCCCGAAATGGCCGCCCCGCCGACGATCAACGCCAAAAGGCCGCCCAACAGAACGGCCATCAGGATCGCCCACAGGATGCCGGCCACTACGCCCGACACAATCACCGTCAGAGCAGCATTGGTGTTATCCATGTCCAACGCCTGCCGCACAGCGATGAAGCCGGCAACTACCGACCAGACCCAGGCCACGATGCCCAAAATCACATTCAAGACCGGGATGAATTCGAAAAGCCCCAGCGCTCGCGGCGCCCAGGCGAAGCCCAGGCAACGCTGCACCTCGCCGAAATCGCCCTGGCCTTTGAACAGGTTGACGCCAACCCAATACACCAGAAACGCCCAAAAATAGAACACCACCACGCTGATGATTCCGGTGACAATCAGCGTGACGATCCCGATGCCCAGTCCGCCGCTAATGAGCGATTTCAGCAGGCCGCCGAGCGCCGCCAGCAGAGTGGCGACAAGCACCGCCGCCAGCGCATCCGGACCGTAGGTCGTATCATGCTCCGCCTCTTCAAAGAATGCAATATCGAGTTTGGCGGCGCGAATCATGCCGTTGATGACGCGATTGAAGTTCATAGTGCTGCCTCCTGCCACATAGGGGACGACTCTGCGGATGATTGTACGTCAAGGACAATCTTCTCGCTCAGACGTGCTGACAATCACCTCCCTTCCATACTGCTACATGCGTCATCCGGCCGGCGCCGACCTTACACCTGCCGGCCAATCAACGAAGCGGTCAATTCTCGCAACGCCTGCACGGCCTCAATATCGCTGCGCGACGCGCCGGCCGCCCGCTGCAGATGCTCCATCGCCTGTCCTTGATACAACAACACCTGATCCTCACAAAAGTGTCGCGCCCCCACCGATTCCAGGATGCCCAATACTTCGCCCACATCCACGGGGCCGCCGGCTGGCGACGCATAGATTTCTTGCAGCCGCGCCAGATCTCCTCGTCTGCCGGCCTGCCGCAACGCCTGCACCGCAAAGACCCACGGCAGCGTCTTCTTGCGCTGCACGATATCGCTGGCTGTGGACTTCCCCAGCATTGCCTCGTCGCCCCACATCCCCAGCACATCGTCCTGGATCTGGAAGGCCATCCCCACACTCGCCCCGAACTCGCGATACGCGCCAATCGTTGTCGTATCGGCGTCCGCAATCAGCGCTCCCAGACGCGTCGAAGTCCCCAGCAACATCGCCGTCTTATCCTGAATCATCCAGAGATAGTCGTCCAGGTCCACCTCTGACCGCGTCTCGAAATCCATATCCAGGAATTGTCCTTCGGTCAGCGTCAGACACGCCTCCTGAAAGGCCGTCAGCGCCGGCAGCAGCAACCGCTGCGCGACCCCGACGCAGGCCAGCCGGCCCAGCGTCAGATTCGCCAGCGCGAACATGCCATCGCCGGCGTTGATCGCCTGCGGGATGCCCCATACCGTCCAGACCGTCGCCCGATGCCGGCGCGTCGGGCTGTTGTCTTCAATGTCATCATGGATCAGCGAGAAGTTGTGCAGCAATTCCAGGGCCGCAGCCGCCGGCAGCGCCTGCTCTGGCGCGCCGCCGGCCGCCTGACACGCCAGCAGGCAGAATAGCGGTCGCAGCCGTTTGCCGGTTGGCGCGTCCACCGCCTGAAACGTCGTGTCCGTCCAGCCAAGATGATAGCGCATCATCCCATAGAACGCGCCCAATGCCGGATGCGGCACAGCCGCCGCCTGACGCAACTCCTCTTCAATCGCCGGCAAGAACCGCCGCATGAACTCTTGCAGTGACATGCCTCACTCCCCACAAAGCTCGCTCGCCCCCAGGCGCATCGTCTTCAGCCGGCGCATGTCCTCCACGCGTCGGCAACCGCAGCAAAACATGGCAATTCGCAACTCCTGTGCGACCTCTTCCAGGCGTTCCGTCGCCGCCTCTGGCGAAAGCGCCGCCGCGGCCAGCAACGGCAACGCCATGCCGGCCGCCTGCGCTCCCAATGCCAACGCCTTTGCCACATCCACGCCATCGCGGATGCCGCCCGAAGCGATCAGCGGCAGACCGGGCGCGCCACGCCGCGCCTGACGCAACGCCTCGGCCGTCGGCAGGCCCCAGGTCGCAAACGCCTGCGCCGCTCGACGCGCGGCCTCATCCGCGGCGCGATGCATCTCCACCTGGCTCCACGACGTGCCGCCGGCGCCAGCCACATCAATGACCGCCACGCCGGCATCCGCCAGACGCCGCGCCGTCTCTTCCGCAATACCCCAGCCCACTTCTTTCGCAATCACCGGCACGCGCAACCCACGGCACACCGCCGCGACCTTATCCAACAAGCCGGCGAAATTCGTATTGCCGCCGGCCTGCAACGCCTCTTGCAACGGATTGAAATGCAGGATCAGCGCATCTGCGCCAATCAGGTCCACGGCGCGCTGGCATTCCTCCAGGCCATAACCATAGTTCAGTTGCACCGCGCCCAGATTCGCGCACAGCAACACGTCCGGCGCGACGTCGCGCACCCGATACGTCTCAGCCAATTCCGGATGCTCCAACGCCGCACGCGCCGAACCGAGCGCCAGCGCGACTCCCAGTGTTTGCGCGGCCAGTGCCAAGTTGCAATTGACCGACCGCGCCGCCGGCGCCCCGCCGGTCATCGAAGAGATTAACAACGGCGCCCGCAGCCGTTTGCCCAACAACTCCGTTTCCAGGCGCACGTCATCCAGCGCCAATTCCGGCACAGCGCAATGAGGCAGCGCAATGTCCGCGAAGCCAGCCTGCGGCCGGCGAAACTCGACATCCTCCTCCAGGCAGATCCGCAAGTGCTCTTCCTTGCGCTGATGATGTGGAACCGTCAACGCTGCATCTCTCCGTCTACTCCATGAATCCCTGCAATGAACCCGCCGGCCGGTGCAACCTTTCTGCGGCAGCGGGGTTATCATGGCAGGACGAGTTCGTGCCCCACGCGGGCCAGGCAACCACGGCGGGCGTATGTCAATAATAATAGCCTACCTCTCAATTGTCAAACGGCCCCGTTGGTTGACAGCCGGCGCAAAGCCAGTTAAAATAGGGGCCGTTACGCAGCCGCTTGTGACCGCGCGGCGCGGCTAACTCGTCTCAGGATTTTCACCCAATTCGACGGAGGAACGACATGGAACGCGAGAAGATTTTTGAGCAAGTGAAAGCCATCATCGTGGATCGCCTCGGCGTTGACGCCGCCAAAGTGACGATGGAAGCCCGCTTCCGCGAAGATTTGGAAGCTGACTCCCTCGATTTGGTCGAGCTCCTGATGGATTTCGATGAAAAATTCGGCGCGAAGATCGAAGATGAAGAAGCCGAGCAGATTAAGACGGTCGGACAGGCTGTGGGCTTTGTGATGGAGAAGCTGAACGCCGCGAAATAGAGTCTCGGCCCATTCCATCCACGACAAGGTGGTCTCTGCGCCATGTCCATCCGCGTGAATCCCTGGCGCTGCGCAATCTGCGGGGCGTGCGTCGGCCTTTGTCCCACCGGCGCGCTCACCCTGGACGAAAATAGGCTGGTTGTCGAAGCCACGCTCTGCACCGAATGTGGGATATGTGAGCCGGCTTGTCCTGTCGCCGCGCTCAGTGTTGACGCCCCGACGCCCCTCTGGGGCCGCGCCCTGCGGCCCCAATATGACATCATCGTCATTGGCGCGGGGCCGGCCGGCTCCCTTGCCGCCACAGCCGCAGCCGAGGCCGGCGTCCGTGTCTTGCTCCTCGAAAAACGTCAGGAAATCGGCAGCCCGGTGCGCTGCGCCGAAGGCGTGGCACGCGAAGCCCTCCAGACGTTCTGCGAGCCTGATCCGCACTGGACAGCAACGGTAGTCGAACGCGCCCAAGTCACTGTTCTCGGCGCCGGCGCTCCCATGCATCTCTCTGCCGAAGGCGGCAAGGGCTACATTCTGGAGCGCCGACTGTTTGACCGCTTCTTGGCCGAACGCGCAGCGCAAGCCGGCGCGCACGTGCGCGTCAAGACGCCGGCCCTGGGTCTCATCGTCGAAGGGACTCGCGTCGCCGGCGTCCGCGCTCTGGTGGACGGCCGCGAGCAGTCCATAGGCGCTTCCGTCGTCATCGGCGCGGATGGCGTCGAATCATGGGTCGGCCGCTGGGCCGGCCTGATCGGCCCAACGCTGCTCCAGCGCCACATGACCTGCGCTCAATATCTGCTGGCCGGCATTGACATTGATGCACACTGTCTGCAATACTGGATCTCGAATGAGCATGCCCCCGGCGGCTATGTCTGGGTCTTCCCCAAGGGCCAGGGCAAAGCCAACGTCGGCCTCGGCATCCAGGCCGATTGCGTCCGCGAAGCGCCGGCCGCCGCGCTGAATCGCTTCATCGAAAGCCGTCCGGAGCTGGCTTGTGGCAGCCCCGTCACCCTGATTGCCGGCGCTGTCCCCATCGGCCCCTCTCCCGACCGTCTGGTCGGCGATGGAGTCATGCTCATCGGCGATGCCGCCAGCCAGGTGGATCCCCTGACCGGCGGCGGCATCATCCCGGCCATGACCGCC
>CAIQJD010000825.1 GCA_903872005.1 uncultured bacterium
CGCACGGCGCTCCGCACCGCCCAGGCATTGGAGCGGCCATGCCCGACGATGACGATGCCGTCTACGCCCAACAGCACCGCGCCGCCAAATTCGGTGTAGTCCATGCGCTTGCCGGCGCGGTCGAAGGCGCTTTTCGCCAATGCCCCGCCAATCTTGGAGATGGGCGAGCGCATGATCTCTTCGCGCAGGCCGTTCTTAATCAGCTTGGCGACGCCCTCGGAGGTCTTGACGATGACGTTGCCGGTGAAGCCGTCGGTGACGACGACGTCGGCCAGATGCTCGAAGATGTCCTTGCCTTCGACATTGCCGATGAAGTTCAGGCCGCTGGCCTTGAGGAGCGCGGCCGACTCTTTGACCAGCTCGCTCCCCTTGCCTTCTTCTTCGCCGTTGGAGACGATGCCGACGCGCGGGTTGGCGACGTTGAGGATGCTGCGGGCATAGACCGAACCCATCAGGCCGAATTGGGCCAGATATTCCGGCCGGCAATCGGCGTTGGCGCCAATATCCAGCAGCAGACAGAAGCCCGCTTTGGTGGGAAAGACGGTGCAGAGGGCCGGCCGTTTGACACCGCGGATGCGCCCCAGCCCGCCCAGAAGGGCCGCCGCCATGACCGCGCCGGTGTTGCCCATAGAGACGAAGGCTTGCGCCTGTCCCTGCTTGACCAGATCGAGGCCGACGCCGATGGAGGATTGGCGCTTGCGCTGCGCCGAAGCGGCGGCGTGCTCGGCCATTTCCACCACTTCCTCGGCGTGCTGCACGCGGATAGGCAGGCCGGCGTGCTCATGCTTTGCCAGCTCGGCATTCACGGTATCTTGCGGGCCGGTCAGGATCACGTTGACGCCAAATTCGCGCGCCGCGATCACCGCGCCCTCTACGGGCACGGATGGCACGATATCGCCGCCCATGGCGTCCACGACCACTGTCATCTTTTTCTCCATCGCCTCATTCCCCATCGGATGCGCCTCCTCGCTGATAGTCGCGCCAGATCGGGCTGATTATACCATAAAAGAGCGGAAGTCGGAAGGGAAAAGGCCCCGTGGGCAGGGTGATCCAGGGTGATTTCAAAGTCCCCCAGTTTCCTTACCGCAGAGGTCGCTGAGTCTCGAGAAAGGTCAGGTTTCACCCGCCTCAGCCCGAATTTCTCTGCACTCTCTGCGGTTCAATCGTCTCATCACGTATCGTCAACGCGCGACTTTGAAATGGCCCCTGCCCTGTGGGGCGTGTTTCAAGGATCAGGCGCGTGG
This sequence comes from uncultured bacterium, assembly GCA_903872005.1. Next base: position 1,245 of record CAIQJD010000825.1, read on the forward strand.
TAGCCTGGCGCGCGTCTGACCGGAGGCTCCAACGCCCCCAAGGGGCCAGGCTGCGACAGCCCCGCTGCCCGCCCCCCAAAATGTGAAACACACCCCGCGCCGGCGCGCGACTTGACAGCCGGCGCGGCCGGCATTACCATCCATCCGCCCATCTCACACGAAGGACTACCATGCAGACACTACCACGTTTCCTGCTCATCGTCGCCCTGGCGCTCCTGGTCGCCGGCTGCGCCGCCGGCCAGCCCAGCGCCACGCCGCCGGCCCCGCCGGCCGCGCCATCCCGCGTCGCGCGCGTCCCTACCATCCAGATGCAGCCGGCCGCCGGCGGGCCAGGAACGCAGATCACCGTCCTTGCCGCCGGCTTCCCGGCCGACGCCCATGTGACGGTCTACTTGGCCGGCCCGGACGGCCAGCGCCGCGATAGCTCCTTCGGCGAGGCGCTGACTGGCGCGGACGGCCGCGTCGGCATCCTCTTCGTCCTGCCGGCCACCTGGGCCGATGGGACGCCCATTGCGGCCGGCAAGTTGCTGGTTTTCCTGGCGACCGACGACGATGCCCAGGTCGCCGGCGCGACATTTACCTTCCAACGGTAGCTTAGCGCCTTGTGCGCGTCTGGGCCATCCGTCAGGACGCCGGCGCGCCGGTTTGGCCCACGACCAGGACGCGCCGGGTTGCGGCCTTCTGTCGAGCGAAGGCTTGCGCCGCGGCCAGGGTCTTGAAGTTGGCGATGAATGGGGCGCGCCTAACGCGAGGCGAGGTAGATGCTGAAGAGCACCGCGCCGGCGCCGATGAGGCCCAGCAGCGAGAGCTTCTCGGCGTAGACGAGGTAGCCGACCACGATGCCGCAGACCGGCTCGAAGAGGGCGACCATGGAGCCGACCTGGGCCGTGACGTACTTCTGGCCGGCGAAGATGAAGACGTAGGGCAGCGCCATGCCGATGAAGCCCAGGCCGATCAGCCAGGGGAGGTTGCGCCAGAAGAGGTCGGCTGGCACGGCGATCCCCCAGGGGAGGAACATCAGCGACATGACCAGACCGCCCAACATGGTGCGCGCCATCGGCGCGATGCGCTCAGCCAGATAGCGGCCCAAGAGGAAGACGATGGCAAAGGTGACGCCGGAGCCGAAGCCGGCCAGGATGCCGCCCAGCTCGCCGGGCCGGAAGGAAGCCAAGTTGGCCGGATCGGCGATCATGGCGATGCCGACGAAGCCGACGATCACGGCCGGCCAGGCCCAGCGCGAGCGTTGCTCTTTGAGCAGCCAGGGGCCGAGGATGGCGACGTAGATGGGCGCGGTGTAGTTGAGCAACACGGCCTTCGCCACGGTGGTGTGCAGGTAGGCGTAGGTGTATTGCAGGGAGGTGAGGCCCATGAAGACGCCCTGGGCCAGTACCAGCAGCAGGGTCGCGCGGCCCAGCCGGCGCACGTCGGCCTCGCGCCGGCGCGCCGGCATGACCGCGCTCATGGCCGCCAGGGTCGCCGCGCACGATAGCGCCCGGTAAAAGGCGATGGCGGGGGTCTGATAGCCGACCACCGAGCGGGCGAAGATCGGGGCCAGGGCGAACAGGAACGCGCCGAAGCCGATGAGCAGGACGCCCTTCAAAGCGGCGCCGGCCGTTTTACTTTCTGGCACGACGGTTGTAATACTGGTCAAGCGAGCCTCAACTTACCGCGGGGTGAGCGAAATCCGGCACAGTTTACCACGTTCGGGCCGGCAAAGCAAACCAGCGCCGGCAGCCGGGTGTGTTTCAGAATGGGGGTGAGTTGCGAGCCAGGCGCCACACGGCGTCGAAGCGATCGCTCATAATGGCAGTACGAATGGGGAGCAG
>CAIQJD010000826.1 GCA_903872005.1 uncultured bacterium
GATCGAAGGTGAACTTGCCGTCCTTGTGAATCAGCACATCATCCACGCGGATTTCGCCGCCCGGCCGCAGGTCGCACACCATGTCCCAATGGATGGCCGACTCGTTCTGGCCCCGCGAATCGGGGTAGCTGCGCCCCAGGGCCAGGTGGAACGTCCCGCCAATCTTCTCATCGAACAGCACGTTCTTGGTGAAGCGCTGAATGCCGGCGTTGGTGCCGATGGCAAACTCGCCCAACCGGCGCGCCCCGGCATCCGTATCCAGCATCTTGTGCAGGAACGCTTCGCCCTTGTCGGCTTTGGCCTCCACCACGCGGCCGGCCTCGAAGCGCAGCCAGACATTATCTACCTCGCGGCCGGCTTCGATGGCCGGGAAGGTGAAGCGCACCGTCCCGTTCACGCTATCCTCGACCGGGCCAGTGTAGATTTCGCCATCGGGGAAGTTATTCTTACCATCGCAGTTGATGAACTTGCGCCCTTCCACGGAAAAGGTCAGGTCGGTATCGCGGCCGAGAATATGCACACGCCGCCGGCCGTCCAGCCACTTCACCCATGCCTCCTGATACCTGGCGAAGCGCTCCCAGTAGCCGATGGGATCGGCCGGCTCCGGCAGACACGCGCCATAGACGAAGTCCTCGTATTCCTCCAACGACATATCCGCGTCCTGCGCGTACGCCTGCGTCGGGAAGAGGCTGACGACCCATTTCAGCTCGCCGGCCGCCTCGCGCTCCATCTCCCGGCGCATCAACGGCTCCCAGGCGCGCGCCCGCTCCACCTGGCGCTCTGGCGGAGCGCCGGCCATGGAGTGCGTATTGTCCTCGCTCATGATGCTGATGAACTTCTGGTACTTGTCGGCTACCAGATGCTCAATGGGCGAGATGAAGCGCACCTGCTCCATGCTGGCCTGGCGCATGAAGAACTCTTCCAGGCCGGGCAGCACGATATGGGTATGCACGTGGCCGCCGCGCAGGACAGCCAGCTTATAGAGGGCCGTCAGCAGGGGCGCAGCGGCCGGCCCGCCGCGCAATAAGACCAGGTCGCCCGGCGCCACCTGCATGGAATAGTCTACCAGGACCTGAGCTACTTTCTCAATGCGAGGATCCATAGTTGTTGATATTGTCCTTTCTGAGGGCCGCCGCCGGCCCCAATCCGATCAGAGTCGCAGGCGCATGGTGAGGAGGGTGCGCCGCTCGCGGAAGCCGGCCGCTTGCAACGCGGCCACGCCGGCCGGATGGTCGGCCGGATGATCGGCGCGCAAGACCCGGCTGGCGCGCCAACCCAAACGCTCCAGAGCCGCCTGGACCAGCCAGGTCTCCAGCGCGCCGCGCTGCGCCGGCCGCACACAGAAGCTCAGGGTCCCCTCGCCTTCGTCCCCATCCCAACGGGCCAGGACCGCGCCGGCCAGGTCAGCGCCTTGCTCCACGGCCACACGCCAGGCCCGCCCGCCAGAGAAGAACGCGCCGATGCGCTCGGCCCAGAGGAGCAGCGCCGGCCGGCGGAACTCTTCCACGTCTACGCCGCGCACCCACCGCTCCATGTCGCTGGTCGTCGCCAGGGCCAGGTCATACACCCGCCGCCAATCTTCGGCGCGCCAGGGGGTCGCCCGGTAGCCGGCCGGCAAAGGCGTCGCCGCCGCTGGCAGCTCCAACCCGGCCGGCCGCTCCAGCTCCACGGTGCCATACAGGCCGACGAACCCCAACTGCTCATAAATGCGCCGCGCCGTGCCGTTGTCCTGGCGCACCTGCAAGATCGCCCAATCGCCGCCGCGCCCGCGCGCCAGCTCCACGGCCGCCTCGACCATCTCCCGGCCAATGCCGCGCCGGCGATACTCCTCGCGCACCGCCACATTGGAGATGTGCCAGCGCGCAGAATCGGGCTTGACCCGGCTGAGGGTGACGTTGCCCACGACGCGCCCATCTTCCACCCATACGAAACCGGTGAAACTGTCACGGAATTCGGGGTTGACACGCTCCATGAGCCAGACCAGCGAGCCGAGCTGCGACATCATGCGGAGATCGCGCACGGCAGCCAGGCCGGCCGGGCCAATCTCGCCGGCAAAGACATCCTCGATCAAGTCAGCGACCTGATTCAAGTCGCTCCGCGGATCCAGCAGGCGCAAACCGCCGGCGCCCCGGCGCGATCTGACCATCGCGGTGATCATCGCCTTCTCCCACGGCCAAATTCCTGTTCATTATAACACGATTGGGCGCAAATTGCACCTGACGACGCCGTTTGTGTGCTGGGCCGGCTGTGTTATAATCAGCCCGTGAAGCGGATTTCGGAGGATCACGGTATGCATGTCTGGGCGCGGGTAGCGGGCGTGGCAGCGGTCGTCGTCTTGTTGGCGACCTTCCTGGCGATGCCGGCTTTCCCTCTCGTCTTGGCGCCAATGGAACGCCTGAGCAATGGCAATTTTGAGGATGGGTTCGCCGCCGATGGCATCGCCCAGGGCTGGCAAGGCATCGGGCAGAGCGAAGCGCAGTTGACCTGGGGCGTGGAACACACCGAGCCGGTCGTCTGGGATGGCGCGTATGCCCAGCGCCTCTCCATGGAGGACACGGCGACGCGGGCTAACGCCGGCGAAGAATACATTGGCATCTATCAGAGCGTGGACGTCGCCTCTGGCGAAACCTATCAGTTGACCATCCGCGGCGCGCTCCTGACCGATGACGCGGCCGACGCGGCCGGC
>CAIQJD010000827.1 GCA_903872005.1 uncultured bacterium
GACCAGACGGCCAGGACCGTATCATAATCGCTGTCCCAGGTGCTGATTTCGACCAGTCCACTGGCGGCCGGCGTGAAGCGGAACCAGACGGTGCGAAATTTGGGGCTCCCGACACAACCCATGACGGGATCATCTGCGGCGTTTGTGGCCTCGACGACGCTTTGTTCATGGGTGTAGGGAAGGCCGGCGATCACGATGGCCCGGTCGAAGTCATCATTGGGCACGGCCGCCGGGCACGCCGGCGTGGTGACGCTGGCGCTGCCGGCGTTGGATTCGAGGCTGCCGCGATAGGCTTTGATCTGATAAGTGTAGCTGACGCCCCCGTTCAGCCCCTCGTTGCGATAGCTGGTCGCATTCATGCCCAGCGTGGCGATCTGCGTCCCGTTGCGATAGATGCGGTAGCCCTCTTCGTTGCCCGATACGTCGCTCCAGCTCAAGTTAACGACGGAGCAGGACGCTGCCGTCGCCGCAACGTTGGCCGGCGCAGCCAGGCGCACCGTGAACTGGCGCGTCTCGCTCCAATTGCTCTCCCCGTTCGCGTTGCGCGCCTTGACGCGCCAGGAGTAAGGGTAGCCGGCCGGCAGCGCGCCGAAATCTGTGGTTGTCCCATTTTGCCAGCCAAAAGACTGTGTCCCGCTTGACCCGCCCCAAACTTCTCCGTAATACTGATCGCCTGTGGAGGACCAGGAGAGCATGATACTCTCGCCTTCATTGAGAGTCGCGCCATTGGCCGGCGATAGCAGAGTCGGCGCGGCAGGAGTCTGCGGAATCGGATCGCTCATTGCTGGTGGTTGTCCGGCGTACGACCCGACAGGGATAATGAAGAATACTCCCACGATCATCAGGAACAGGCCCCAAGAAAGGCAGCGACCATATCTCACCAAGGTACTCACTACGCGCCTCCTCTACACTGAGTAGCACTTGCCATGAACGTGAGGAACAGCCGGAAACCCGCCGGGATACCAAAGGAGAATATGAATGATGTCCATGCAACGCAACACAGGTCTATTATAGCACAGCTATCAAATAGAAGTCAAGAGATATATTGACATAAGTCAACAAGAGGAGGAATATGGTTCCGCCGGCTCCCTACGCTTCTAGCCCCAACTCGCGCAGCGCCGCCTGCCACTGCCCCGGCGATGTCGCCGTAATCGCCGCCATGCCGGCCGCCCGCGCCGCCAGCGTGTTGCGCTCTTTGTCGTCCAGCAGCAGCGCACGGCCCAGGGCCACGCCCAGCCGGCGCGCCGCCAGCGCATAAATGGCCGCATCCGGCTTGCGTAGCCCCACCTCGGCCGAAATCACCACGTCGTCGAAGAGCGCCAGCAATCCCGGCAGACGCTCCAGCAACGGCCGCAGGCTGATGGTGGCGTTGCTCAGCAGGCCCAGCCGGACCTGGCCGCGCAGGCGCGCCGCGATGGCGACGGCGGCCGGGTTCAGTTCTTCATAGGGGAGCGTCCCGTACTGGAAACGGGCGAAGGCCGCCGGCAGGCGCCCGGCCACGGTCGCGCCAGTCTGCGCCCAGTAGGCCTCCTCGCTGATGCGCCCGGTCGAGACGGCTTCCCAGGCCGGCCCGGCGCCCAACAGCCGCGAGATGGCGCCTTCGGCCAGTCCCAATCGGCGCTCGTAGTCGCGCCATTCGGCCAGCACGCGCGTCGGGTCGGTCAGGACGCCGCCGAAGTCGAACAAGATGACGTCAATCAGAAGGGGGACCGCCATCTGCTGCGTCTCCTCACAGTTCTTTCATCAGTACGGGCACTTCGTCGCCGGTGAGCGTGAAGCCCAGGCGCTCGTACAGCCGGCGCGAGGCGATGTTGTCGCGCTGCGTGTTCAACATTACCAGCGTGATGTCACGCTGGCGGAAGAAACGCAGCCCATCCAGCAGCAGGCTGGCGCCGACGCCGCGCCCTTGCCAGTCCGGATGGACCACTAGGCGGATGACGTGGCCGCGCCCCCAGACGATGTCGCTGGCAGCGTAGCCGGCCGGCTGATCCTTGACCGAAGCGATACGGAAGTACGGAAGCCGGCCAATCAACTCGCGATGCGTCTCGACGGTATAGCGCCACATTGGCTCGAAGGCGCGCTGATCCAACTCGGCGGCCAGGGGCGCGTCGTCCATGCCGGCCGAGCGCAACGTGACATGCTGCTCTCGGTCCGGCGGGATAGCGCCGTTCCAGCGTTGATACGAGACGATCTTGTTGATGTGCGCGAAGCCGGCCTTTTCCAGACAACTCTTGAGCCAGGTGGCCGAGCCAATATAGGTCACTTGGGTCGCGCCGGCGGCGCGCAGCTCCGCTTCAGCCGCCGCCAACAGGGCGATCACGATGGCCGCCGGCGCGCTGGCGGCCGATCCCAGCGAAGTATAGTAGATGGACGCCACCGGCGGGCGGTCGAGCTGGCAGCCCAGGATGCCCAGGAGCCGGCCGTGCTCATCGCGAGCCAGGTAGCCGGGCAACTCCAGGACGCCGCCGCGCGGCAGCTCGAAATGCTCGTAGTTCCAGGTCGCCGAACGCAAGAAAGCAGCGATGCTGCTCCGCTCGGCCGGCGTGATCGGCGCGACGGCTATCGGCTGGCTCACGCGCCCGTCCCGCGTTCCAGGCCCAGGCGCGGCTTGCACACGATCTCGACAACGCGCAGATCGAAGAAGGCTTGCGTGTGCGCCGGCCGAATGACGGCCGCCGTGTCGGCGCCGCGCCCTGTGCCGGCAATCGCCATGATTTCCTCGCTGCAGGAGATCAGGCCGGCGTCGGCGGCCATGACTGTCATCTCCAGGGCTACCTTGATCCCCTCACCCAGGGTGCGGAGCGTGTAGGCAATGATCTCGTCCACCTCGTAGGTGCCGAGCTTGCGGCGCACGGCGCGGCCCACGCCGCCCAGGGCGTGGGTGGTGGTCAGGATATGCGCGCCGGCGGCTTCCAGGGCGGCGCGATGTTCCGGCAACAACTCTTGCGCGTCCGGCTCCTTGAAGCCGGCCGAGTGCGTGACGGCGACGACGCGCCGGCCGGCGAAGGCATGGGCCGCGGCGACGCCGGTCGCGCCGGTCGTCGTGGCGACGACAACAGCGCGTAAGCCCAGTTGATCTGCCCGAGCGCGGGCCAGCTCCAGAACGCGCGCCGTATGGTGCGGGCCGGGCCGCTCGAAATAGACGATGGGGACGCTCATTTCAGGCATCGTGTTCTCCCCGGGGATGCTCACTCCCCTTGCAAGCATCATGCTACGAGGGCGGCGATGATCTCGCGCCACTGATCGAAGATGAAAAGATGACCCTGATCCGGCAGATAGGTCGCCTTGCAGCGCGGGATGGCGCCGGCCATGTAGCGCGCCATCGGCAGGGGCGTGCTGGCATCCAATGCGCCATGCCACAGGAGCGTCTCTGCCGTGATCTCTTCCAGCCGGAAGCCCCAGGGGCGCGCCATCAGGCTGACTTCCCAGGCGAAGCCGCGCACGCCGGCGCGCGTCGCTTCGGCGTAGTTGCGGATGAACATGGCCCGTACTTCTGGGCGCTCCATGATTCGGTGATCCGGCGTCGCGCCGCCAGACGCGTAGCGGCGTAAGAACCGCTCCGGGTCGCGCTGCGGGTTCATGAAGAGCCAGATGAGGGGGAGCAAGAGCCAGGGGGCGCGGCCGGCGATGCGGTAGCCGATCCGGCGGATGGGCGCCGCGCCGACCAGCGCGCCAGGCGCCTCGGCCGGCCCGCCGCTGGCGATCAACCCTACGCGGGTGAGGCGCGCTGGCATGGCGAAGGCGCAGGCGGCCGCAAACGGCCCGCCGCCAGAGATGCCGGCGACGGCGAAGCGTTCCAGTCCCAGCGCATCCGCGAGCGCGGCGACATCGGCCGGCCAGTCCAGGAGCTGGCGGCCGGGTTGGAACGTCGAGAGGCCGAAGCCGGGGCGATCTATCAGGATGACGCGTGCGCCCAGCGCGCCGGCGACAGAGGCGTCGGCCGGCTGAAACAGGCGCGAGCTGGGCGTCCCCTGGAAGAAGAAGACCGGCCGGCCGGCCCGGTCGCCATGTTGGATATAGGCCAATACGCGACCATCGGGAAGCCGCAGCCGGCCTTCGGCGGCATTCATGAGATCAGTGTTCAC
>CAIQJD010000828.1 GCA_903872005.1 uncultured bacterium
GACGGTCATTGAGCCGCTGCGGATGAGTTGGCGCGACAAGTCCGGCGGGCGCTGGGCGCGGCGGTTGTGGGAAGCTGTGCGTCAGCCGGCGCAGTTGCCCATGATGGTGGTGGGCGCCGGGTTCCTGGCGTTCAGCGCGCTGGATTTTCAATGGGGGCCGGATTACTTGCCGCTTATCCCGCTGGCCGGCCTGGGCATCGGCTGGTGGTGGCTCGTGTTGAGCGACTATCTGACGCCGCGCCGGCTGCTGGGGGCCACGGCCATGGGCGGCGTGGTCGTGTGCATGGCGTTGGTTGGGCTGGGGGTCGCGCAGTTCTTGTTACAGCCGGCGCCGGCGCCGGATCTGCAGCGACAGCTTCAGGCAGTTGACAATCTGTACAGGGTACTGGGAGCAGATACGCAAGTGCAGTTCTTCGGGTGCCTGACCCCGTTGGTGGTCACGCAGCGCCGGAATGCAACGCGCTTCGTCCACCTGGGGCCGAAGAGTCTGAACCTGATGGCGCACGAGTTCGGCAGCCTGGATGATCTGGCGGCGCTCATCAATACGGAGGAGATGCCGGTGGTCGCGCTGGGCGGCGCGGTGGATGGCGGCACGGAGCTGGAGGCGCTGCTTGCTGAGCACTATGTGCGCGCTCCGCTGTGGGCGCGAATTTGCTTCGATCGGAGGCTCAGCGAAGTTTGGATGCGGAAGGCCCCGTAGCAGAACGGACAGGTAGACGCCGCGCGGTAGATCATGCGATAGCAAGCGGGACTGGAGATTTCACAGGCTCCTGGGACAGAGCGTCGCTTGGCCGGCAGCGCAGTACTCCACCTTTCCGCCCACCATCGTCATCCAGACCTCGATGTCTTTCAGCGCCTCTGGAGCGACATCGCGTGGATCTGCGGACAGAACAACCAGGTCGGCGTATCTGCCCTGGCGCAGTGTGCCTATCTCGTCTTCCTGGCGCAGGGCATACGCCGCGCCGGTGGTCATGGCCCGCAGCGCCTTATCAAGGGTCAGGGTTTTCTGGGTCAGCCAGATTGGGTCAGCGCAGGTTGCAGAGCCGTCATGGTTCATTTCGTGATCGCTGACCATACTGTAGAGGTTCTGCAATGGGCTGACCGGCGCGACGTAGGGCGCGTCGCTGTGCCAGGCCAGGGGGAGGCCAGGGTTGGCGTTCAGCAGGTCGCGCCAACGCCATTCCCAGGGAAGATAGGCTGAGGGTAGGGGATTGCCGGCCACTTCGCACGGGTAGTTGCCGAAGATGACCGGCGCAATGCCCAACTGGCCGTAGCGCGGCAGGAGTTCGTCGCGGATCAGGGCATTGTGTTCGATACGATGATGCAGGGTATTTGGCCGACCGTCCAGCGCGAAGGCGACGGCGTCGAGGGCCTGACTCACGGCCCGATCGCCCAGGGCGTGGAGGGCGATGGGATAGCCGGCGCGGTCCGCCTCGGCGGCAAACGCGTTGACTTCGGCCTGGGTGAGCCACAGATCGCCAAAGCCACAGGTGGGGTGGTTGAAGCTGTACGCTGGACAGCCGCATGAACCGCCGTCGAGGAAGAACTTGACGCCGGCGATACGCAGCATCGCGCCGGTGTCGTCGTTAGGCGGGTACGACTTCCACCAGTCGCCGGTCATCGCACCGCAGGGGGTGTTGGCTGCGAGGTACAGGCTAGTTCTCAAACGCAGCTTCTTCTGCTGCGCCAAAGCCTGCATGTCGGCCAGCAGCGCCGGGGTGGTATAGGCGTCGCCCAGGGTGGTGACGCCGTTGCGTAGCGCCACTTCCTGAATTTGCTCGAGGCTCATGCCCCAGTTTTGCGCCGCATCCAGCAGATGGGTGTGGGCGTCCACGAAGCCGGCCATCATCGTCCGTCCACCCAGGTCCATCATCTGAGTATAGGGGCCGCGAAATGCCATGCTCCCTTCTTCATTGCCGGAGAAGCATATTCTGTCCTTGCAGATGCCGATAGCTCCCCATCCGCCGACGGCGCCTTCGGTCAGGACGATGCCATTGTGGAAGATGATGTCGGCGGCCGGCGACGGATCTATGAGACGGAAGTAGTCGAAGTCGGCCAGCTTGCCCGCGACGCCGGCGGTCTGCGAGGCGACCAGGCCGATGTAGGGCAGATCTCGGCCGGCGCTGAGGGTGTGCGTGCCGATGAGGTACAGGGATGCGCCGTTGAGGGAGTAGGATGCCGTAACCATGTCTCCACGGCGGACGATATGCAAGTAGACCTCGCCGAGATCGGTCGTGGTCGTGGCGAAGTTGCCGCCCTGGCTAATGCCGTCCTCGACGCGGTCGAAGTAGAGGCCGTTGCCGACGCAGACGCCGGGGATGTCGCAGTAGGCGCGCGCCAGGCGCAGGTAGTTCTGCGGATCGCGATAGATGAGGATGCCGGCCGCCTCGAAGTTGGCGGTGGGGGTGAAGATCAGGCGCGTGCGAACCTCGTATTCGCCGGCCGGCGCGTTCTGGAAGAGGATGTTTTTCCCTTCGGTCTGCGTGACGATACGCAAGAAGCCTGGGCGTTCGGTGAGGCTCCAGCCGGCTGGGTCCGGGTTGAGCCAGCGCCAACGGGGATCCAGGGTTGCGGCGTTGAATTCATCGCTGAAGGGCGCGGCGCGCTGGCGCATGATGAGCGGGAGGCGAATTTGCCAAGCCGGCGCGGTAATGGTTGGCGTGAGCGTCGGTGAGGCGGATGGCGTCGCCGAAGGCGTGGCTGTGCCGCTGGGCGCAGCCGTGCGCGTCGGCGTCGGCGAGCGCGTCGAAGTGGCAGTTGGAGTGACGGTGGAAGTCGGCGTCGGGGTGGGGCACAGGACGCCGGTCCGCTCCAAAGACGGAATGTTCGCCAGCCAGGATTGGAAGGCGGCGTCGGGCGGTTCGCACAGGTTGGTATTTTCGAACGAGAAGCAGCAGACGAACCGCAGGTTGTTGAGGCTTTGTGGCAGGGCGCCATCTAGAGGATTGTGGCTTATGTTCAGTGTCCCGAGGTTGGAGAGGTTGCCCAGCGACGATGGGACGCTACCCGAAAGCTGACAGTAATGCAGGTATAGTCCCTGCAGATGGGACAGGTTGCCTAGAGTGGACGGGATGCCGCCCGTCAGTAGATTATGGTTCAGCGCTAAGTCTCTCAGATTGGACAGGTTGCCCAGAGAAGATGGGATACTGCCGGTCAGTTGATTGTTGGTCAGGAGCAGAGACCAAAGACTGGACAGATTGCCCAACGTGAGCGGAATGCTGCCGGACAGTTGATTGAAAGACAAATCCAGGATTTGGAGAGCGGATAGACTGCCCAATGCAGTCGGGATGCTGCCGGTCAGTTGGTTCCGGCCCAGCGTCAAGCGGGTCAGATGGGACAGGTTGCCAAGGGTGGATGGGATGCCGCCGGTCAGTTGATTGCTGCCCAGCGCCAATTCGGTCAGATGAGACAGGTTGCCCAACGTGGATGGGATGCTGCCGGTCAGTTGATTGATGCCCAGGATCAGACGCAAAAGATTGGATAGATTGCCCAACGTGAGCGGGATGCTGCCGGTCAGTTGATTGCTACTCAGGAGCAGTTCTTGAAGGTTGGACAGGTTGCCCAGAGTGGATGGGATGCTGCCCGACAGGCGATTGTCGTTCAGGATCAGACGCAAAAGGTTGGATAGATTGCCCAATGTGAGCGGGATGCTGCTGGTCAGTTGATTGACGCCGAGGTTCAGATCCTGAAGATTGGAGAGGTTGCCCAGAGTGGATGGGATGCTGCCCGACAGACGATTGTCGTACAGGTCCAGCCTTCGAAGATTCGCTAGACTGCCTAACGCGGGTGGGATGCTGCCGGACAAGAGATTGTGGCTCAGGAGCAGCTCTTGAAGATTGGATAGGTTGCCCAGAGTGGATGGGAGGCTGCCTGACAGGCGATTGTTGTACATGTCCAGCTCTTGAAGATTGGACAGATTGCCCAAGGTTGTTGGGATGTTGCCCGACAGATCACAGTTGTTCAGTCTTAGATGCTGAAGATTGGACAGGTTGCCCAGGGTTGTTGGGATGCCGCCGGCCAGGGGATTGACGTTCAGGTTTAGCGTCTGCAGATTGGACAAGCCGCCTACGGCGCTGGGAATGCCGCCGGTCAGGTCATTGTAGCTCAGGTCGAGCGTCTGTAGTTGAGGCAAGCCGGCCAGGCCGACAGCAGCGCCCGTTGCGTTGCCGGTCAGGTCGTTTTTGGACAGGCTCAGGCCATTGACGCGCCCGGCAGCGCAACTGACGCCGTACCATGAACAGGGCGTGTTGGTGGCGAGCCAGTCGGTCCTGACATGCCAAGAAGCGCCGCCTGTGGCGCTGTAGAAAGCCGCCAGCCCCTCGCATTCGGAGCGCGGGATTTGCGTCACGTGATCGCAGACTGGGGCGGCCGCAAGAGGAAACGGATCAGTAAGGCTGGCAAGGACGTTGTCGTCCTGAATGTCCGCTGCGGAAGGTGGGGTCGGCGCCTGTCCGTCCATGTCGGGCTCGGAAGACGCGGCCGCGCCGCTCAAAATGGTTAGCAGCGCGAGCGCGCCGAGTAGCCATCGCAAAAAAGAGCGTAGGTGCATGTTGCCGCCTCCGTACAACTCGCAATCCCTTTGCCGCCGGCGCGGAAGAACCTCGTTCTGTCAGGAGAAAAGGCCCGCAGCGCGGGCAATAATAGACAGATGGGCTGATTTGTCACTTCTTCTATCTATTATACTTGAAAATCGGCGTTTTGACTAGAGGGTTGCGCGCAATCAGGGGACGCGGTACAGGAGACGGGGAACGAAAAGCGGCCCGGATTCCCGCGCGCTCGGCAATCCGGGCCGCGCTCAATTTCAGCCGATCTCTTCCAGGACGATGGCGCGCACGGTGCAGGCGGTAATGCGGTGCATCTTGACCGGCAGGGCGATGAAGAAGACGCGCGGCTTGGTGATTTGATCCAGGCCGAGGGGCGCATCAATCATGGAGATGCCGGCGAGGAGGAGCTTGCAGTCGGCGTCGCCCTGGCCGGGCGGCGTGCCGGGAGGCGAATAGCGCAGGTTCTCCAGCACCAGGGATTTGATCTGCGTGGCGATGAGCCAGTCAATGGC
>CAIQJD010000829.1 GCA_903872005.1 uncultured bacterium
AAGAACCTGAAGGCGACCCTGGATGGCGGCGTGACGACAGTGCGCGATGGCGGGGGCGCTGATCTGGGCTATAAGTTAGCCATCGAACAGGGGCTGACGCCTGGCCCGCGCCTGTTCATCACCATCGTGCCGCTCAGCCAGAGCGGCGGCCTCTTCGATCTGCCGCTCTACTCTGGCGCGAAGGTGGACCTCTCCAACATCACGCCGCGCGTGCGCCTCTTCTGCGGCGGCGTCGAGAACGTGCGCCAGATCACGCGGCAGCTCCTCCTGGAAGGCGCGGATGTCATCAAGATCAGCACCACCGGCAGCGTCTACACCCATCCTGGCAAGGTGCCCGGCCCGCAGTTCACCCCGGAAGAGATTGCGGCGGTCGTCTACGAAGCGAAGGCGGCCGGCAAGCGCACCATGACCCACTGCGAAGGCGGCCAGGGCTTGCGGAATGCGCTGAATGGCGGCATTGACTCCATCGAGCATGGCTTCTATCTTACCGACGAAGATGTCAGGCTGATGCGGGAGCGCGAGGTGTTTCTGGTGCCGACCCTGGCTTGCAACTATGGCATCCTCAAGGTCATCAAGCGCGATCCGAAAGCTGGCATCCACGAACAGTCCATTCATGTCGCCAGAGCGATCATCTCCGATCATGCCAAGAGTATCCAGAAGGCGGCCGCGGCCGGCGTCAAGATCGCCATGGGCTCGGACGCGTTTGGCTGGGATCAGGGTGAGAATCTCTACGAACTGGAACTGATGGTCAATCTCGGCTTCTCGCCGATGGAAGCCATTGTCGCTGCGACATCCTCTGGGGCGCGCCTGCTTGGCGAAGAAGATCGCCTCGGCACAGTCGCGCCGGGCAAGCTGGCCGACATTTTGCTGATTGACGGCGACCCGTTGGCCGATATCCGCATCTTGCAAGACAAGGAGCGCATCCGGCTGATCATGAAGGATGGCGCCATCTACAAGAACACGCTCGCTCTCTAGACGGAAGCGATGACGATCGTGTGGTTTGACATTCCCAGAAACGGTATTATAATCATATCATAATACCAATTCTGCCAGCAAGGATGTGTCTTGAGGGGGAAATGATGAGAAGTAGCTACGCCGCACAGATGACGCCACAATTCACGCTCCTTTCGGAGAGCCAGAAAGAAGAGATCCATCTGGCAAGCCTCGAAATCCTGGATCGCACGGGTTCGCGTGTTTTCAGCGATGAGGCGCTTGAGCTGTTACGGAAAGCCGGCGCGGACATCACGGATGGCAACCTGGTACGCATCCCGGCCACGCTTATCGAGTGGGCCATTCGCACCGCGCCGCCGCGCATCCCCATGTACACGCGCGATGGCGCGCCGGCCATGGTCCTGGAAGGCCACCGCACCTACTACGGCACAGGCTCAGACTGTCCGAATATCCTCGATCCGCAGACGGGCGAGCGCCGCCAATTTTTGAAGGCGGATGTAGCGAACGCGGCCCGCCTTTGCGATGCGCTGCCCAACATCGACTTCGTGATGTCTATGGGGCTGGTTTCGGACTGCCCGGTTGAGACATCCGATCGCCACCAGTTTGAAGCCATGATGCTGAACACCGTCAAGCCCATTGTCTACACGGCGCATGATCTGGCCGGCCTGAAGGACATTGTGGCCATGGCGGCCGAGGCGGCCGGCGGCATGGCCGAGCTGCAGCGCAAGCCCTTCCTCATCCTGTATGGGGAGCCGATCACTCCGCTGAAGCACGCCAAAGAATCCATGGAGAAGCTGCTCTATCTGGCGGAGCATCGCCTGCCGATGATCTATGCGCCGGGCATGTTGCGCGGCGCGACCGCGCCGGTGACGACGGCCGGCTGCCTGGCTCTCGCCAACGCGGAGAGCCTGACTGGCATCCTCATCGCGCAGTTGAAGCGCCAGGGCGCGCCGGTCGTCTACGGCGGCGGAGCCATCCCGATGGACATGAAGACCTCCGTGGGCGCGTATGGCGCGCCGGAGCTGCAACTGACCGGCATGGCCCTGGCCGAGATGGCGCACCGCTATCGCTTGCCGCGCTTCAGCGGCGCCGGCGCCAGCGATTCCAAAGTCGTTGACCAACAGGCCATGATCGAAGGAACGATTTCCGTCATGTCGCAGGCGCTCTGCGGCGCCAATCTGGTGCATGACGTCGGCTTCCTGGAGAGCGGCCTGACCGGCTCCTACGCGATGGTGCTGGCTATGGATGAGGTGATCAGCATGGTCAAGTGCCTGATGAATGGCGTTCGGATTGACGACGAGCAGCTCGCCCTCGACGCTATCCATCGCGTTGGGGCAGACAGCAATTTCATCTCCGATGAGCATACCCTGAAGCACTTCCGCCAGGTGTGGTACCCACGCTTCCTGGATCGTCGCGACTACGCGTCCTGGAGCGCCGACGGCAAGAACATGATTGACCGGCTCAATGCCAGGGTACTCGACCTTCTCGCCACGCACCAGCCGGCAGCTGTGCCGGCCGAGACGGCCTGGCGGGTGCGCCAGATCATCGAAGTGGCTGAGGCGCGCGTGGGCAAGGGCAAGTGAGACGGATGACGCGTGGCTCTCAGGAGGAAGTGGATGACATCGCCTAGCAGACCTCTCGGCGCAACATGGGGCAAGATCGCGCACGTGGACCTCACGCGGCGCAGCGTTGCCGTCGAGGAATTCGACTCTGACACCATGCGCCTCCTGATCGGGGGGCGAGCGCTGGCGGCCTATCTGCTGCTGCGGGACCTGCCGCGCGGCATAGACCCGCTCGCCCCCGAAGCGCTGCTGATCTTCGCGCCGGGCATCCTGCAAGGGACCAATCTCCCCGGCGCCGGCCGGCATGGCGTCGCCGGCAAGTCGCCGCTCACCGGCGCGCTTGGCAGCAGCGAAGCCGGCGGCTGGTGGGGGCCGGAGCTTAAGCGGGCCGGCTTCGACGCCCTGGTCGTCCGCGGGCGCGCCTCGGAGCCGGTCTACCTCTGGATCAAAGATGGGGTCATCGAGATCCGGCCGGCCGGCCATCTGTGGGGCAGAGAGACCGCAGAGACGCAACAGATGGTGCGCGACGAGCTGAACGATGCCAACGCGCGCGTCGCCCAGATTGGACCGGCCGGCGAGCGCCTGGTGCGCTTTGCCGCTGTGATGAGCGACATCAATCGCGCGGCCGGCCGCAACGGCCTCGGCGCGCTCATGGGCAGCAAGAACTTGAAAGCCGTTGCCGTGCGGGGGACGCGCGCCCCCCAGCCGGCCGACCGCGCGCCGCTGACGGCCATCGCCAAGTGGCTCGGCGCGAACTACAAGCAAGAAGTCGGCTGGGCCACGCGCCTCGGCACGACCGGCGGCGTCATGAACCTGGGCAGGGCCGGCGGCCTGCCGACCCAAGCCTTCCGCGAGCCGCTCTTCGAGCAGCGCGAGGGCATCAGTGGGCAATTGATGCACCGCACCATTCTCCAGGGGCGTGACACATGTCAGGCCTGTCCCATCGGCTGCAAGCAGGTCGTGGCCCATGCAGACCCGACCGGCCAGCTCAACCTGGACCCGGCCTACGGCGGGCCGGAATATGAGACGTTGGCGGCCCTCGGCTCCAATTGTCGGGTAGACAACCTGTTGGCCGTTGCCAAAGCCAATGAGCGCTGCGCGGCTTATGGCCTGGATACCATCTCCACCGGCATGGTGATCGCCTTCGTCATGGAATGCGTCGAGCGGGGCCTGCTCACGGCCGAACAGACGGCCGGCTACCTGCCGGGGTGGGGCGACGGCGAGGCCATGTTGCAGGGTGTGGAGATGATCGCCGGCAACGCCGGCTTTGGCGCGTTCATGGCGCAAGGCTCGGCGCGCATGGCCGCGCAGATTGGGCGCGGCGCCGAGGAGTTCGCCATTTGTGTCAAGGGCCAGGAATTGCCCATGCACGAGCCGCGCCTCAAAGCCGGCCTCGGCCTGGGCTACGCGGTGGCCCCCGTGGGCGCCGACCACATGATGAACTTCGATGACACCAGCTACACCACGCCCGACTCGCAAGTCTTGCGCGTCGCCGGCGTCTACAAGAGCGGCCCGCTGGTCTCCCACGAGCTTACTGAAGAGAAGCTCAACGTCTTCTATCACGAAGTGAACTTCGCCCACTTCCAGGACTGCGCGGTGCTGTGCATGTTCTATCCCTACGGCTACGAGCAGATGGCCGAAGCGATGAGCGCCGCTGCCGGCGTTGACTATTCCGTGTCGGATGTGCTTGCCGTCGGGGAGCGCGCCCAGCTCCTGAGCCGGTTGTTCAACTATCGCGAGGGCTTCGGCGTGGCCGACGACCGTCTGCCCCGCCGGGTCATGCAGCCCTTCGCGGAAGGGCCGCTGGCCGGCAACGAAATCACGCCGGACAAGCTGCAATGGGCGATTCGTCGCTACTACGAGTTGATGGGTTGGGATTCAGAGACCGGCCGGCCACAGCCAGAACGCATCAGCCGGCTGGGCCTGGCCCCATTACTCTCGCCTTTGGCCGCGTCGCTGAGCTGACGCCATGACGCTCTGCTCCGTTGGCGACGCCGGCTGTGACCGTTGAATCATGAAGAAGCGTTGATCGAAGTACGAGAAAAAGGAGAGTATCTCATGGCAGCGTATAGCTTCACGAAATCGGTCGAGATGTTCCAGCGCGCCAGGAAGTCCCTGGCCGGCGGCGTGGACAGCGTAGCTCGCACCTTCCCACCTACTTTCGCTTCGCCGATCTATTTTGAGCGCGGCAAGGGTTCGCATGTTTGGGACGTAGATGGCAACGAGTACGTGGATCACGCCCTGGGCTACGGGCCGCTGATCCTCGGGCATTGCGATCCGGACCTGACCCAGTATGTCGTGGAGTCCATTCAGAACCGCACGACGACCTTCGGCATCTGCCATGACCTGGAATTCCAGGCCGCCGAGAAGATTGTCGCCCACATGCCGGCGGTGGATCGGGTGCGCTTCACCAATACCGGCACCGAGGCCGTGATGGTCGCCATGCGCCTGGCGCGCGCCTACACCGGCAAGCAGAAGATCCTGCGCTTTGAGGGGCACTACCACGGTTGGTCGGATGTGATCCATTGGAACAGCCGCGCGCCGCTGGGGGCCATCGGCCTGCCGAATGCGCCGCGCGCCGTGCCGGCGACCAGCGGCATCGCCGATGTTTATGGCGAGGGGCTGGTGATTGCGCCGTGGAACGACCTGAATATTCTGGAAGGCATCCTGAAGCGTCGCGGCAACGAGATCGCTGCCATCATCACCGAGCCGCTCATGTGCAACCTCGGCGCGACGATGGCCAAGGATGGCTACCTGCGCGGCCTGCGTGAGCTGTGCAACAAGTACGACATCCTGTTGATCTTCGATGAGGTCATCACGGGCTTCCGCGTCGGCATCAGCGGCGCGCAGGGCCTGTACGGCGTCAACCCCGACATTACGACCCTGGCCAAGGCCATCGGCGGCGGGTATCCGGTCGGCGCGATTGGCGGACGCGAGGATGTCATCGCCCTGCTCGGCAGCCACCAGGTGACCCATGCCGGCACCTACAACGGGAATCTGCTCTGCATGGCGGCCGTCTACGCCACCATCGGCGTCCTCGAACGCCCCGGCGTCTACGAGAAGCTGAATGCCCAGGGCGAGCGCCTGCGCCGCGGCCTGGAGAAGGCGGCGCATAACGCCGGCGTCCCCGGCGTCGCGCAGGGCGTCGGCCCGGTCTTGCAGATTTGGTTTGAAGAGAAGCCGGTAGTGGACTATCGCGACGGCGCAGCCCGGCGCAGCATCAACCTCTATGCGTACTTCGCCAAAGCGATCTATCAGCGCGGCGTCGCCATCAATCCCGCCCAATACGGCGTGTGGTACGTCTCGACGGCCCACACCGACCAGGACATTGACTTCACCATCGCCGCCGCCGAAGACGCAGCCAGGGAAATGAAGTCCCACATGTAGCTTCGGGCGAAACTCAACGGGAGATCATCATGAACAAGATTCTCGACAGTATGCTCGAAGCAGTCGGCGGCACGCCCGTCGTGCGTCTGCACCGCCTGCCGCCTCCCGGCTCGGCCGAAGTTCTGGTCAAGTACGAGGCGCTGAACGCCGGCGGCAGTGTCAAGAGCCGCACGGCGCTCAGCCTCATTGAAGCCGCCGAGGCCGAGGGGCTGATTCGCCCCGGTCATTCTATCCTTACCGAATGCACCACCGGCAATCAAGGCGTCGGCATCGCGTTTGTCGCCGCGGTCAAAGGTTATCAGGCAGCCATCTGCATGCCGGAAAACTATGGCAGCGAGCGGGCCAAGATTATGAAAGCCTACGGAGCCAGGGTGATTCGCACGCCGGTCATGGCCGACCAGACCCAGACGATCCTGCGCTGCCGGCAGGC
This sequence comes from uncultured bacterium, assembly GCA_903872005.1. The sequence continues at coordinate 6,331 of CAIQJD010000829.1, forward strand.
GGCTATGGAGCTTCTGGCAAGCGACCCGGAGCATGTCTTCTGGCTGGAGCAGTATCGGAACCCGGCCAACCCGCGTATCCACAGCCAGCGGACGGCTGCGGAGATCCTCTATCAGACCGACGGCCGGCTGGATGCGTTCGTCCATTCCATCGGCACCGGCGGCACCCTG
>CAIQJD010000830.1 GCA_903872005.1 uncultured bacterium
ATCAGCGCGTCGCAGCGCACCCAATTGATTGTGACTACCCATTCCGACATCCTCGTGGATGCACTGACCGATATGCCCGATGCCGTCTTGATTTGCGAAAAGCACCAGGGGCAAACAGAAGTGCGCCGGTTGGATGGGGCGCGCCTCGCCGGCTGGCTAGAGAAATATCGCCTGGGGCAGCTTTGGGTACGCGGGGAATTGGGAGGCACGCGCTGGTGAATATCACCCTCTATGTTGAAGGCGGCGGCGACAGCAAGGAGACCCATGCCCGGTGCCGCGAGGGGTTCCGCAAATTGATCGAACGCATGGGCTTCACGGGGCGCATGCCCCGCATCGTCGCTTGCGGCGGGCGCAATGCGACATTCGACGACTTTCAGACGGCCCTGCGCGCATCCACGTCTTTCCCGATGTTTTTAGTGGATAGTGAAGCCCCACTGGAATCGATCGGAGACGCGTGGAGATACTTGGAACAACGCGACGGGTGGGTGCGCCCGGCAGGCGCTGCCGACGACCATGCCCAATTGATGGTCGCATGTATGGAGACGTGGATCATGGCCGACCCTGAGGCGTTGGCCGCAATGATGGGAGCCGATCTTCGGAAAAATGCTCTTCTCCCACAGGAGGGGCTTGAGGCGCGGACGAAGGAAGAAGTACAAAATGCTTTGGAGCAGGCTACAAAGGCTTGCGGGCGTGAACGGATGTATCGGAAAGGCCGGCGTTCGTTTCAAGTTCTGGAAAGACTGAACCCCGAAGCCTTGAAGAAGAAGCTGCCCCATTTCCGGCGTTTCGCTGACGCCCTGGCGCGCTATCTCGCCGGCGCATAACGTCGTCGCACATTTCAGGACGGGACATTGACCATGCGCCTCCCCCCCTTCCAACTGGAACGCTTCTTCGCCCGCTATGAATTCAACGTGGCCCACGTCTTGTGCGCCTCGGATTGCGAATCCATGACGGTCGCCGACTTGTTGGCCCTGGAGCCGGCCGCCGCCGAGCGCTTCGCCGGCCTCTGGCTGGGCTACACTGAGTCGCAGGGCAGCCCGACGTTGCGCCACGCCATCTGCGACCTCTACACGACCATCGCGCCAGAGCATGTCCTGGTCTGCGCCGGCGCAGAAGAGGCCATTTTCCTGTTCATGCACGCCGCATTGGAAGCCGGCGACCACATCATCGTCCATTGGCCCTGCTACCAATCGCTGGTCGAAGTGGCGCGGGGCATCGGCTGCGACGTGACGCTGTGGCGCGCCGATGAAGCGGCCGGCTGGGCGCTGGATCCCGACGCGTTGCGGCGCAGCCTGCGGCCCAATACCAGAGCCATCGTCATCAACACGCCGCACAATCCGACCGGCTATCATATCCCGCCGGCGCTCTTTCATGAGATCCACGCCATCGCCGCGGGGCGGGGCATTTTGTTGTTTTCCGATGAGGTCTATCGCGAATTGGAATATCAGGCGGCCGACCGGTTGCCGGCCGCCTGCGATATGGGAGGAAACGCCGTCTCGTTGGGCGTGATGTCCAAGAGTTACGGGCTGGCCGGCCTGCGCCTCGGCTGGGTTGCCACGCAGCATGCCGATCTGGTCGCCCGTATGGCGGCGCTGAAGGATTATACGACGATCTGCACCGCCGCTCCCAGCGAGTTCCTGGCGGAGCTGGCGCTGCGCCATCGCCAAAGCCTGACGGAGCGCAATATGGCGCTGATTCAGCGTAATCTGGCGACGCTGGATGGCTTCTTCGCGCGCCACCCGGAGCGCTTCGTCTGGCGCCGGCCGACGGCCGGCCCCATCGCCTTTCCGCGCCTGCTGGGAGAGGATGTGGACGCCTTCTGCGCCGCTTTGGCGCATGCGGCCGGCGTGCTCCTGCTGCCCGGCTCGGTCTACGGGGATGCCGGCAACCACTTTCGCATCGGCTGCGGCCGGCGGGATCTACCACAGGCGGCGGCGCGACTGGAGGAATACCTGGTCTCGCGTCGCGCCGCCGCCTGCTAATTGTTGAGGATCAGAGACACTCGCCCAGGTCGCAGCGTCCGTTGCGATTGCTGTCCGTATAGCGCCGGCAGCGGCCGGGATACGAGCAGCGCTTGTTGCAGCGCACGTAGCATGCGGTCGTCGAAGTCGTTGTCTGGGCCGAAGCCACCGTGGTCGTCGCGCCGGCGCTGCTGCTGTCCTGCAAAGATGTGACATCCGCGGCGCTCACGGTTTCGGCCGGCTCGCTGTTCACCACGCCGATGAGCGCGATCGCGGCTGCCCCGCCCACCACGCCCATCAGCTTCAGGAAGTCCCGCCGGCTGGCTTGCGCCACAATGGGCTTCGGCGCGCTCTGGGCCGGCTGTGCGGCGCTGCCAGAGAAGACGGCCCGCCGGGCCACGTCCACGATCCATCGCCAGTGCAGGGCGATCTTCGCCAGGGCCAGGGTCAGGGTCGAGATCGAGACCGCTACGTGCAGGCCCCGCCAGAGTTCGTAGCTCTGCAAGGGCAGGTTCAGCCAGCTTGAGATGAGCAGGCCGCTGAGCGAGATGGCCCCAAAGCCGGTCAGCAGGCTCACATCCAGCAGATAGTAGAGCCGCGAGCGGTCTGACGTCTGCCCGAAGAAGCGTTGGGTGACGGCCTTCACCCAGTCCCAGTGGGTCAGCAGGTGGTAGCCGATCAATGCTGCCGCCGAGACGCCGAGCCATTGATGCAGGGCCAGCCCGGTCAGATCCAACATGAACGCGACCAAGAAGTTTGCCAATAAGATGGCGTCAATGATCCATTTCTTACGTGGTGTGGTACGCAGTGGGAACCTCCTTCACAACCGAATCATGACATCAGTATAACCGGGGCGTATAAAGGACCTGTTGCGACGGTATTAAGAAATTGTGCGGATTGCGGCCGGCCGCGCTCGCGGCCAGGAATCTTTATCATTGCTTCAACATCCATTCACAACTCCTTTACGCGACCGCGCTATAGTGAGACCATGAGCTTGAGCGATATGGAGGTGCTCGATGATGCCCTGGAGATATGGTCTGGGAGGGTTCGGGGGGTTCGGAGGCTTCGGAATGTTGTTCGGGGGGCTGATGATGCTCCTCTTCTGGGTCGGGTTGATCGTGTTGGGTTACTTTCTGGTGCGCGCGTTGATTCGCGCCGGCCGCGCCGGCAGCGTGGACAGCCACGCCCAACCGGCCGGCAACCGGGCGCAGGAGATCGTGAAAGAGCGGTATGCTCGCGGCGAGATCACCAAAGAGCAGTTCGATCAGATGCGCCAGGCCCTCAACGAATAGGAGGCAATGATGTTGTGTTGTCTGTTGCACAGCGTGCTGCACGCCGGCCATACGGATAGCCACGCGCCGGCGCAAGCGCAGACCCATGAATCCCTGCTCGACATCCTGAAGCG
>CAIQJD010000831.1 GCA_903872005.1 uncultured bacterium
AGGTTGGCCAGGATCTGGTCAATCTGGGCGGGATCCATCTTGACCGCCCCCAGCGCCCGGCCCGGCTGCCAGGCCAGGTCAATGTCCTCGCCGATGAGCCGGCGTAGCAGCCTGAGCATACGCTCGATGGCGTCGTTGAGATCGAGCACTTTTGGGGCCACGATCTGTTTGCGGGCAAAGGCCAGCAATTGGCGAGTGAGGTCGGCCGAGCGCTGGGCGGCTTTGCGGATCTCCTCCAGGTCGGCGCGCAAGGGATCGCCCGGCCCGACCCGCATCAGAATAAGTTCCGTGTGGCCCAGGATCGCCTGGAGCATATTGTTGAAATCATGGGCCACGCCGCCGGCCAGCCGGCCCACCGACTCCATTTTCTGGGCCTGGGCGAGTTGGGCCTGGAGCTTCTCCCGCTCCGTCTCCGCCTTCTTGCGCTCGGTGATGTCGTGGCTCACCGTGGCCCAGCCAATCGCCTTGCCGGCAGCATCGTGGACGCTATACAGGTAGTAGAAGAACCAGAGCGCTTCGCCGGTCTGGAAATGGCGCAGGCGAATTTCCACATCGCCGTGGCCCTCCCGCAGCACGCGCGGGAAGAACTCGTCCGCGATGAACGCCTGGTCCTCCGGGAAGAAGTAGTCCGGCACTTTGACCCTGCAAGCGGCTTCCATATCGGGCAGGCCGACCATGCGCTGCCCCGCCGGGTTCACGTAGATCGGCTGCATATCGAGGTCGCACATGCCGATGAACTCGCCGCTGCTCTCGGCCAGCAGGAAGAACCTCTGCCGTTCCTGTTCGGCCATTACTCTTTCGGTGATGTCCTGGACAATTCCGGTCAGCACGGCGGGGTGACCGGTTTCGTCGGGTATGAGTTCTCCCGCCTCCGCCCAGACCGTATGCACGGTTCCGTCCGGGTGGATGACACGGTATTGCAGCGGCATCGGTTTTCCATCTCTCATCACAGAGAGGTTGGCCGCTTCCACCGTCGGGCGGTCGTCGGGGTGAATGGCGCCGGCAATGACATCGGACAGATTTCCGGTAAAGGCCTCCTTCTCGATGCCGAAGATGCGGTACATCTCGTTGGACCATTCCAGCCGATTCTGTTTGATATGCCAGACCCAACTCCCCACATGCGCCACCTGCTGGGCTTTGTTGAGCGCGGCTTCGCTCTCTCGCAAGGCGTGTTCGGCCTGCTTGCGCTCGGAAATGTCAATCAGCGTTGTGACGTGACAGGGTTCACCCGCCAACTCAATCGGCCTGGAGGAGAATAGAAGATGGATGGGCCGGCCGGACTGTGTGCGCGCCTGTAGTTCGGAATCGTGTAACCCGCCCGATGCGAGCTGCGCCTGGATCAGCTTCTGGCGTTCTTCCGGCGTCCACATATCCAGTTCGGTGGATGTATGACCGATCACCGCGGCGCGGTCGAATTCGAACATCCGGCAAAATGCTTCGTTGGCGTCAATGAATTTCCCGTCAGCGATGCGGGTGATCGTCATTCCGGCCGGGCTGGTGTGAAAGGCGCCGGCGAAACGTTCTTCCGAAACACGCAATTCATCTTCGGCGCGCAAGCGCGCCGATACATCAATGGCGGTCGTGATGAAATAGAGGGGCTTACCCTCTGCATTGCGCTTGATCGCGACGCTGATATCCGCCCACAAAAATGAGCCGTCCTTGTGGACGTATCGCTTCAGGAATCGGTCCGAATCCTTTTCACCCTTCAGGAGCGGCGCGAGAATCGCCTGAACGGATTCGACATCTTCGGGGGGCGTCAGCTCCTGCCACGTCTTGTTTGTCAGTTCTTCCCGGTGGTAGCCCAGCCAATCGGCAAAGGCCTTGTTGACGAAAACCTGACCCGTTGGAGACGTGATGGATTTTGCAACGTTTGCCGCTTCAAATACATCCTTGAGTTTTTCTTCGCTCTCCCGTAATGCTTGCGTGCGTTCGGCCACCAGTGCTTCCAGGCGCTCCTCCTCGGTCCGCCGGCGCCGGTCGGCCGCCTTGATTTTGGTCATGGCCCGTAACTGGGCGATCAGCTCGGGTGTTTCCAGCGGCTGGGTCAGGAAGCCCTCGGCCCCGGCCGCCAGGGCTTTGAGCCGGCTGTCAGCGCCGGTCGTGGGCGTCGTGAAGAATACCACCGGAATATCCCGGACCCGATCATCGGCCTTGAGTCTGCGGCACACCTCGAAGCTGTCCATGCCGGCCAGGACGATATCCAGCAGGATCACGTCCGGGTCTTCGACGGCGGCCAGCTCGATCCCGGCCGGGCCGTCTGTGGCCTGCAGAACAATCGCCCGGGGCAGGGCATCGCGCGCCGCCGCGCTCAGAGACGTCAAATTGTCCGGTTGGTCGTCTATGACCAGCAGCTTGATGTCATCTGTCTTTTGCACGGAGCACCTCGTCTATGATTCTTCCAAACTCTCCGACCCGGACACGCCAACACGCCGGGCCTGGCTCATCGCTCTTCTCACTCGATTTCTGCACTCGCCTGAACAAAGGGATGCGCTCATCATCCAGCAGGACACGCACGCCTGCGCCGGCAGCGATGCCCCCGAATGGCAGCCCTCTGCTCTCACCTTCATCTTCTCCGTGCACTATTATAGACCTAAATGAGGGGCATTGCAACAGCAAAAAGCCCCTGCACATCTGTACGCGTGGGGAGAATATGGGGGCGCAGTCGAGGCGTGGCTGTGCGTCAAGACGCGTCTTCGTGTATAATGATCGCCGCCAGGGTGCGATTGCGGGGCATCGGTGGGCCGGCCGAACAGGAAGCCGGTCCGACAGCCGTGGCCAAGAATCAGACAGAGGAGGGCAAGATATGGGCATGCTGAATCGGTGGCGCAGAGAGGCCGGCCCGCGGGTGCAGGGGTCGCGGGATCTAGACAGGTCAAAGGTGCAGGCGCCTTGCATCGTGCAGAATCCGGCCGGCGGATTCCGCCTGTATTATACGGCTGTGGGGCCGGCGAAGCCGTATTCCGCGTGCCAGGGGTATATCTTGAGCGCGGTTTCTGAAGATGGCATCGTGTTTCGCACGGAGCCTGGGATTCGCGTGGCGCCACAGCCGGCGTTGCCGCACGCCTCTCTCCGCGCGCTCGCCCCGAGCGTGACCCGGTGCAGAGATGGCCGGTGGCGGATGTACTATGAAGCGCGCGGCCCGGCAGATCGCCCCAAGGTGATTTGCAGCGCCATTTCGGCGGATATGTTGCATTGGGACTTTGAAGAGGGCATACGGTTGCAGAACGCCGGCGGAGTCCGTGCGCCGCGCTTTTGCTCGCTGCCAGATGGCAGGGAGCGGCTCTATTGCATCGCCACGGAATACGGCGCCGGGGGGCCGGCCGGCGGCAAGCGACTTTCTGAGGGAGTGGCGAGCGCTGTCACTAGTGATGGCCTCCACTTCGAATTCGAGCCGGGGTATTGGTTGCAACCCAACGAGACCGCGTATGAGTCAGCCGGTTTCTCGGCGGCCGAGGTGATCCCGCCGGCGACCGTTGGCGACAGGTGGACTATGTTCTTCTCAGCCTGGCAGGATGTGCCGGCGGGGACCGTCGTGCCGGTGCATCCGAGTCAGGACATCCATGCCGTAGCAAGTGGACGCAGCGACGACTTCGCGGCCGCGTCCATCGCGTCGGATATGTCAGGGTACAGGTCACGGATCTTTGTGGCGAACTCGGCCGATGGTCTGGAGTGGGAGCGCGGGGAGTGCGTGATCGCTGGTGGGGGATATGATGCAGACGGAGTGGATGCCGTTCACGCGGAGGATATGTCGCTGATCAGGCTAGGTGATGGCAGGTATCGCATGGTCTATGCCGCCTGCGACAGGGCCGGCAACTGGACGGTTGCCAGCGCCGTGACGGTGGACGGTTAGATGTTCTGGCGGTAAAGGAAGGCCGGCGGTGGGCAAGCGCCCACCGCCGGCCGGCGGCAGGGGAGGCCAGGGCCGCCCTGTGCGGCTGCTTTCCAGGGCGTGTAGTCCTGTATCGAGAGGGAAGAGGAAAACCTAGCACAACAGAAAAGCCCCCGCACTTTCTTGCGAGGGCTCTGGCGGAAGCGACGGGCATGGAATCCGAGCCAAGCATGTATCTAGCGATGGGAGTTGGTCCGTTGGGTGTGCCTGGGGCGCCCTTCGCTCGTGCGTTGTGCCGGCCTGCGACGGGCAAGGAGCTCACCGCTGCTCGATGTGTTCACACGTTCGGAGCCGTTGGCATAACCAGCGGCGCTCGTCAAGCACCGTCTGGCTGACCGCGACAATGAACGCGCCAATGTGCCACACCCGCGCACGGTTTCGACTGCGATTCGGGCGGCTCAATTCCCTCGGGCAAGGGTTTGTTGGGAGTTCCTCGCTTTGGGCCCAAAACTTAGGAGTCAGTACGCGCCCTGAACGCTTGCTCGGTTTCTGGTTGGAGCAGTACCCAGAAGGCGTAGGCTCCTAGCGCAGTACCGATGGGGACATTGATGAGGCTCAAGCCCCCAACAACTAACCCCAGGATCCTGGCCCAGCTCTGCCGCGCCAACAGCCCGATCCCGGCGACGATGCCTGGCAGGAAGAGCACCGCCATGATCATCATCAGCACGCCTATCAGCAGGGAGATCAGTGAGAGGGTACCCAATGCTCCGCCGTGTGTAATGCCCCCCATGCCTGGCACCAAAGCCAGAACCAGACCACCTACGAGCAGGCCTAGCCCGTTGAGGATGATATGGAGCCATCCCAACACCGTGATATGATCCTTCATCCGCTGCATATGAGACACCTCCTATGGAAGTCGGCGGGCGAACGTGCGTACCGCCGCGCCAGCAATGGGCGATATCCTCGCTCCCGGCGCGTGCCTCCAGTGAGCGGTTCCGCACGCGCATCGTTTGGCTCCTAGGTGTGATCCCATACACTATACGTGCGACGGGGCGGAGAAGGTGCGTGCAATTGCAGA
>CAIQJD010000832.1 GCA_903872005.1 uncultured bacterium
CGCGGACGAACGCGGGGGGTGTTGCATGAAGACCCCCCGCGTTCGTCCGCGTCTATCTATGTTTCCTCTTCTTCGCGCGGCCGGCAAGGGCCGGCGCCAGCTACTTGGTGATCATCACCATGACCGTCGTCTTGCCCTGATCGGCCGTAATCGTCACCTGCGCCTTCTGGGTGTCTTTCGTGAAGCTCAACATGCTCATCTGCGCGGTCGCGGCTTGCTCGGCGTCCAGCTTCCAGCCGGCCGCAACCATCTCCTTCTTATAGAAGGCCGCCGCATCTTCCAGCTTCGTGGCCGACGTGTAGGTCGTGATGTCGCCGAAACTGGCCTTGCCTTTCGCGTCCGGGAGGATGGGCAGCGCGTTCGTCGCCCCGCCGCAATTGGGCGGCGCTTTGATGCTGACGGCGGCATTGATGTCGCTCAAATCCCAGCCCCATTTCCCTTCCCCCTGTCCCCCGCCGCCGGCGCCGAAGAGGCCGGCGCTGCCCTGCCACTGCATGCTATCTTTGATCACGTAGCCGCCGTCTACGGCGATCCAGATTTCGCCAGAGACCTTGCTGAAGCCGGTCAGGGCGATGGCCTTCTCGTCATACCGATAGTGCTTGGCCTTGATGCCGTTGACGGTCTCGGTCCCGACGTACTTGGCGCCATTGAGGCTGCCCAGGGCATCGGGACTGAACATGGCCTTCGCGAGCTGATTGTTCTTGTCTTCCGAAGCGAAGGATACGCAGTTATTCTCACCGGCTTTGCCGGCCGTCACCATGTACGTGGTGTCGCCGACTTGCCAGGCTTCCATAGTTTCCGTCGAGCCGGGCGTCGTGCCCGTCCCGATGCCCTTCCAGATCCAATGCAGCGCCGGCGGGTCGGAGCTATACTCCTCCGTCCAGTCCCAACCCGTTTCGGTCGTCTTGGTGACTTCGGTGGACTTCCACTGGGATTGCCAGCGCATGCGATAGCTCTTGAGTTTATCAAGCGCCGCGTCGCGGCTGGTCAGCGATAGGGACTCCTCTTGGGCCGACTCGGATGTGGGCTGAGACTTGGCCGGCGCGGCCGTCGGCGTCGGCTGAGCGGCCGACTTGGGCGTAGTCGGCGCGACGGTGGGCTGGCTGGCGGTCTTGGCAGCCGGCGTCGGGGTGGCCTGGCTCGCTCCGCAGCCGGCCAGGGTCAGCGCGCCGACGATGAGCGCGGCGGCCAGGAGCGCTACCCGTTTCGTTTGACGTAGCATAGAATTACCTTCTCCTTTGCTCGTGAGCAACCATCGCCGGGATGAGATATACCGCCCGGCGCTCACGTTGGGGCGCATTATAGCGCCTGGCGACGGCAAAGACAAAATCGTCTATTTTAGCTACTTGACACAAGGGGCAAGGTGTGCTAACTTATAGTGGTATGCGAGTAGTGGAAATTCACCCTGTCCTGGGAGGTTTGATGCCGGCTTACTCGTCCCATTCCATCTCCAGGTCTGGCAAACCCGCCTCACATCTTTCTCACTCTATCGTCCTGCTCCCTTCGTGGTCAGCGCTCTGACGGCTGGCTGTCGTCAGAAACGGCATCTCGCAACTAACCATGGCTACGTAGACAGTCAAGTTAAGGAGGAGATTGCTCCATGAGACGCTACCTACCGATTGCCCTGCTCATCGTCCTCGCGTTATTGCTCACCGCCTGCGGCGCCACACCAACGCCGCAGATCGTTGAGAAGGTCGTCAAAGAGACCGTCGTCGTTGAGAAAGAGAAAGTTGTTGAGAAGACGGTCGTCGTTGAGCAGACGAAAGTAGTTGAGAAGGAAAAGGTTGTCACGGCCACGGCCGTGCCGCCCACCGCTGTGCCCGTCGTCCCCAAAGAGAAGCAGATCGGTGGCACCGTGAACGTCTGGCTGCCCAATGGTTGGCCTGACAAGTCCTGGCCTTACCTGACCAACTGGGAAAGCTCCTTTGCCGTCAGCCCCATGGGCGAAAGCCTGGCGTGGGTGAAGCCGGATGGTTCTCTGGAATGGCTGCTTGGCCAGAGCTACACTGTCTCGGCGGACGGTCTGGTCTACACCGTCAAACTGCGCCCCAACGTCAAGTGGCATGATGGCTCGCCCTTCACGGCCAACGACGTCGAGTACACCGTTTGGCTGCATGCCCATCCCAAGCTTCAGCCCCTCGGCTGGATTTACTCCGGCTTGACCCTCAAGGGCTACATGGATTTCCACAATGGCAAGGCCGAGACGATCTCCGGCATCAAGGTCGTGGATGATCTGACCATTCAGTTCACCCTGGCCAGCCCGGATGCTTCCTTCGCCAAGACCTTCCTGCCCGGCTTCCAAGGCCCGATGATTCCGAAGGCCATCGTCTCCAAGCTGGATCAGGCCGCCGTTCTGGCGAACAAGGATCCGTATTGGTACACCAAGCCCATCGGCAC
>CAIQJD010000833.1 GCA_903872005.1 uncultured bacterium
CAATGCCGCTCTCAATGATCGTCGTGCAGACCAGCACGTCGAACTCGCCATTGGCGAATCCCCACATGACCTGGGCCAGCTCTTTCTCCGGCATCTGGCCGTGCGCGGTCACGAAGTTCGCCTCTGGCACGATCTTTTGCAGCCGGCGCGCCAGAATATCAATCCCCTGCACCCGATTGTGGACGAAATAGACCTGTCCATCGCGCTCCAGCTCCCGCACGATGGCCTGACGCACCAACGTCTCGTCAAATTCGGCCAACACCGTCTTGATCGGCAGGCGCTCTTCCGGCGGCGTCTCGATGGTGCTCATATCGCGCACGCCGCTCAACGACATATACAGCGTGCGCGGGATGGGCGTGGCGCTCAGCGTCAGGACATCCACTTCGCTGCGTAGTTGTTTGAGGCGCTCCTTGTGCGCCACGCCGAAGCGCTGTTCCTCGTCAATGATGACCAGCCCCAGATCCTTGAACTCCACATCCTTCTGAATCAGACGATGCGTGCCGATGATGATGTCAATTTTGCCGGCGCCCAGATCACCCAGGATGCGCTCCTGATCCTTCTCGCTGCGGAACCGCGACAGCATTTCCACCTGCACCGGAAAGGCAGACAGGCGTTCCTGGAAACGCTTGTAGTGCTGCTGCGCCAGAACGGTCGTCGGCACCAGCACAGCCACCTGCTTGCCATCCATGACCGCTTTGAACGCCGAACGCAAGGCGATCTCCGTCTTGCCATAGCCCACATCGCCACAGATCAAACGATCCATGGGCCGCGACTGCTCCATGTCAGCCTTGACTTCCTCCAGCGCGGTCAACTGATCCGGCGTCTCGACGTAGGGGAAAGCCTCTTCCATTTCCAGTTGCCAGGGCGTATCCGGTTGGAACGCGTAGCCGGCCACGTCGGAGCGCGCCGCATAGAGCGCCAACAGATCCTTGGCAATATCGTGGATGGCGCGTTTGGTGCGGGCCTTGATCGTTTCCCAATCGGCCGTGCCCAGGCGATTCAGCGCCGGCCCGCTCTCGCCGGCGCCCACATAGCGCGCCAGCCGATCCGCCTGGTTGATGGGCAGATAGAGACGGTCGCCGGCGGCATACTCGATGTGCATGTACTCGCGTTCCACGCCATCGAGCGGCAGCTTCACCAATCCCTGATAGACGCCGATGCCATGCTCGATATGCACCACGAAATCGCCCGGCGAGACGTCGGCGAAGAAGCTCTCCGGCGAAAGGCCGCGCGCCTTGCGATGCTGCGGGCCGGCCGGTTTCGACCAGCCGAACAACTCGGCGTCGGTCAACAAGACGGTGGAGTTCAGCTCGCCCGACGCGCCGTCCGTCAGCACCCAGCCCTCATTGAGCAGGCCGCGCACAGCCGAAACGCTGCCGGCGGCCGGCAATGCGTCAATCTCCTCCAACTCCGCGACCGGCCGACCTGCGTCCTGGAACAATTCCACCAGGCGCCGCGTTTGCCGGCTGACGATGACGATGCGCTCGCCGACGCGACTCAGCTCGCTCCCCTCAGCCACGATCTGCTTCAGCCGGCCGCCGTAGCGCGGGGCATGGCTGAAGACCTCACTGAAGGGCTGCGCCCCATCCAGCAGCGCTGCACCCGGCCGACCGTGCCCCAATTCCAGATCCAGCCGGCGCTCAATCTCGGCGCCTATCTCATCCCATGACCAGATAGCGCGCCCGAAATTGGCCGGCAAGTCGCCGGAGCGCACGCTGATTTGCCGGCTCTCCTCCGCCTGTACCTCCAGCTCGCGCGCCGCGTCATCCAGCTCCATCATGTCCTCGGCCGCCAGAATGCCTTGCTCTGGCAGGTAATCGAGCAGGCGGCCGGGCTGCGAGTAGAGGTATTGGAGATAGAATTCCATGCCGCGCGCCATGCTGCGCGCTTCCAGATACGCCAGATCCTGGCGAAAGTCGCTTTCGGCGATGGGATGACAATTGCTGAAATCCAACTGCGCCAGCCGGCTCACCGCCGCCGGCCCATACTTGGGCAATCCCTCGCTGGCCGGCGCCACCAGCACCGAACTCACCTGCTGGATAGAGCGCTGTGTACTCGGATCGAACTGCCGCATGGAGTCTATTTCGTCTCCAAACAGCTCGATGCGGATGGGCCAACGCTCATTGGGTGGGAAGAGATCAATGATCCCGCCGCGTCGGCTGAAACTCCCCGGCTCCTCGACGACATCCACCGAACGGTAGCCAATCTCGACCCACGTCTCCAATAGCTTCGCCAGGCTAAGTTGTTGCCCCTGGCGCAGCGTGCGTAGGCCCAAAAGGAACTCGCGGCGGGGAATGGTCAGGCTGAGCAGCGAACGCGCCGGCGCGACCACTACCGGCGTCTCGACGTTGCCGGCTTCTTTGCGCGTCAAAGGGCCGGCGAAATAAGGCGCCAGCGCCGCCAGGGCGTTCAGGCGCTGCAACGTCGTCTCCACGGACCAGGTGACTTTCTCATAGGGGAGGGGGTCTGCTTCGGCGAAGATGAAGACGCGACTCGGCGCGAGCCACTGGCGCAACTGCGAGTACATCTGCGTGGCGCTGGCCGTATGGCCCACCACCACCAGGAGCGGCCGACCGACGTGCTGCGCCATGGCCGCCAACAAATAGGGGCGCGCACCTTTGAGGATGCCCAGAGCCGGCGCGGTTTCGGAGCGCGCCGGCTGGGCCAAACGCTCGATCAGATCGCGATACGCCGGCTGCGTTGAGAGCAGCGACAGCAAGCCCGATAGATTCACGCCGGCTATCCTTCGGCCTCGACAGCCCGATTGAAGCGATTCATCGCCGCATCAATCCCTTCGGTGACCCAGACCACTGCTGCCTGAGCAGCCCGATCCAACGCCCGGTTGATTTCGGCCGCTTCATCCGCGTGGAAGTTTTCCAGCACGTAGTCCACCGTCTCGCCAAAATTCGGCCGGCCGATCCCGATACGCAGGCGCGCGAAATCCTCGGCGCCAATACGCTCGATGATGGACTTCATCCCCTTATGTCCACCACTGCCGCCGGCCGGCCGCAAGCGCACCTTGCCCAACGGCAGGTCCAGATCATCATAGGCCACCAGCAAATCCGCCGGCATCGCCTTGTAGAAGTGCATCAGGCCGCTCACCGCGTTCCCACTGAGATTCATGAAAGTCTGCGGCTTCGCCAGGAGCGTTTGCCGGCCGCCAATCTGGCCGACGCCCACACGCGCGTGGGATTGCCGGCGCGTCAAACCGATCGCGTAGGCATGCGCCAGCGCGTCCACCAATTGAAACCCAATATTATGCCGATTGCGCGCGTACGTAGGCCCGGGATTCCCCAGGCCCACGATGAGCTTTAGCGTCATCAGATTCAACCGCCATAAGCAGACTTCCGAAGCCCCTGTGGACTTCGGAAGTTCGGAGAGTATCAGTCGTCCAGGTCGTCGTCTTTTCTGAGCCTGCTCTTGACGAAGCGGATGATCGCCCTGGCAATATAGCCGAAGATCACCCGAATGATCACCAGCACCGCCAGCACGGCGAAGACCATGATGACCAGGCGCGCCCCGCTCCACAGCCATTCCAGCAGCATCGAACCGGAGACGCTCGGCAAGGGGGCCGGCGTGGCGGTCGGCGCGACGGCCGACCTGGTAGCGCTGGGCGCTGGCGTGGCCGTGTCTCGCTTGGGCTGGTCAATCACCACCGTCGGTGCAGCCGGCAGCGGCGTGGCCGTGGACTGCACGGCCGGCGTCGGCGTCTCGGCCGGCGTCGGAGTGTCTGTGGGCGTGGTGTTCGCCACACGGACGTCACGGCTATAGAAATCCTCGAAGTTGCCATCGCGGCGAACGACGCGCAGGCGCAGCGTATATTGCCCATCGGGCACCAGGCCCGTGTTCCACGCTTCCAGCCGGCCATTGGTCACTTTGGCCGTATGCACGTCGCCAATCAGCACCCAACTATTCGGATTGACGCCGCGACCATAGTGCACTTCATATTTCCAGAAGTCGCTATGCGAGGCAGTTCCTTCAATTACCACGGTGCCGCGCACCGCACTGCCCGCCTTTGGCGACGTGATGACGCCAACAAACCCTTGTTGCGCCGGCGCGGCGTATGCCGCCGGCGCGCCTCCCCACGTGATCACTCCCAACGTCACAACCGAAAACGCCAAGATGAAGAACGCCAGGGCCAGCCCCCTTCGCATAGCTTCTCCTCGTCCAATCGAGATTCAACCGTCTAAGTGTAGCATAAAATCAGAAGATGGACAAACGGCCAACTCGAACGCGATTCGTCCGCCAAAAGCGCGATAGCCTCTTGACAAATCCGTCAATTAGTGGTATCCTGTTGGCATACAGGTAATATATTAGCTGTATGCATTCTACAGAACATCGTCCGTCACTCGATCATTCGGGAGCTTCATATAGCATGGCTGACCAGATCGCGATGGCAGCATCAGAGAGCAATAGAGAGCTGGCGCCGGCCGACACCAGCGCCAGTCGCGCTTACGAGATCATCAAGCGCA
Organism: uncultured bacterium; assembly: GCA_903872005.1. Next base: position 4,473 of record CAIQJD010000833.1, read on the forward strand.
AAATCATCACCCTGGAAATGGCGCCCGGTTCGGCCATCCACGAAAGCGCCCTGGCCGAAGAATTGCAGTTGGGCCGCACACCCATCCGCGAGGCCCTGCGCCTGCTGCAAGCGGAACAGCTCGTGGACACCATTCCACGCCGCGGCATGTTCGTCACCAACGTCTCCATCACCGATTTGCAGCAGATTGCCGAAGTGCGTATCGAACTCGAAGGACTATCGGCGCGCCTGGCGGCGCAACGCGCCACGCCGGAAGAGATTGCGCGCCTGCAAGAGCACCTGGACGAGACCGAGCGCCTGCCCGATCAAGACCCGCGCGTGGTGATTCAC
>CAIQJD010000834.1 GCA_903872005.1 uncultured bacterium
CGCAGGTTAGGAAACCTGCGGGAGGCGCTCTTTTCCACCAGTAGCAGCCATCCCCCAATAGGCTGCCGTCCGCCGAGCCACCCGCAGGTTACGTAACCTGCGGGTGGCTCGTTCTTTATTTACCGGACCGTATATTTGCGTATTGACACGGCAATTGATTAGTGATACACTGAGCATAGTTTTCATGTTCAAGAGTTCAGCGCGTTGATTACACAATGATGAAGGAGATATGAGGCGACCATGGACATACATCGGCCTTCTAAGAAACTGAGCATTACGTTCCGTCTCATCTTCCTGGCGCTGCTGCTCGTCCTGCTGCCGGCCCTGCCGGCCGCCGCCGACGACCCGGCCGCGCCGGCCGGCGACGTGAGCGCCAACGTCCTCTCCATGAGCGCCAAAAAGATCTTCCCGGCCAATGGAAATAGCGGCGACTTCTTCGGCTACTCCACCGGCGTCAGCGGCGACTTTATGATAGTCGGCGCGCCGCACACCGACGTGGATGCGGACGCCGATGCCGGCAAGGCCTATCTATACGGGCGCAACGCCGGCGGGCCGGCGGCCTGGGGCCTGATCAAGGAGCTGGTCGCCGGCGACAGCGCTGAGGGCGACTCCCTCGGCACGTCGGTGGCGATCCATGGCACGACGGCGGTCGCGTGCGCGCCGTGGCACAATAGCGACCAGGGTGCGTGCTACGTCTTTGAGAAGGATACCGGCGGCCCCGACGCCTGGGGCCAGGTCGCCGAACTGACCGGCAACGACAGCGTTGCGGAGGACTTCTTCGGCTGGTCAGTCGCCATCTACGGGTCGGTCATCGTCGTGGGCGCCACCGACGTTTGGGTGGACGGCCAGGAGCACCAGGGTGCGGTCTACCTCTTCGGACGCGGACCAGGCGGCTGGGGCCAGGCCGCCAAGCTGACCGCCAGCGATGGCGCTGCGGACAGCCAATTCGGTACCTCGGTGGCGATTCACGGCGCGACCATCGTCGTCGGCGCGGTCTACGCCGAATTGGTCGGCTCTGACGACGCCGGCGCGGCCTACGTCTTCGGGCGAGAAGCCGACGCGGCCGGCGCCTGGGGCCAGGTCAAGAGGCTGGTCGCCAGCGACCCAAGCGTCTATGCCCGCTTCGGAGACTGCGTCGGCGTCAGCGGGACGACCATCGTCGTCGGCGCGCCCCAAGCCGACGTGGACGGCGTACATTTCCAAGGCGCGGCCTACCTGTTCGAGCGTGACCAGGGCGGCTATGAGCAGTGGGGTCAGGTCAAGCAGTTCATCGCCCGAGACGGGGCGGAAGTGGACTACTTCGGCGACTCCGTTGCCATCAGCGGGTCGGCCATCGTGGTCGGCGCACCCTATGCGGACCTGAATGACAGACAATATAACGCCGGCGTGGCGTACCTCTTCGGGCGCAATACCGGTGGGGCCAACGCCTGGCGCTTGATCACCAAGCTCGTCGCCACCCAATGGGACTTGTCAGCCTACTTCGGCTACTCAGCCGCGTTAGACAATGTTACGGTCGCCGTCGGCGCTGAATACGCATACGGGAACGATGACACAGCCTCTGGAGCGGCCTACGTCTTTGTGCCTTATGGGATGCGGGTGAACGTCGGGGGGCCGAAGGTCACCGACACCGCCGGCAACCTCTGGC
>CAIQJD010000835.1 GCA_903872005.1 uncultured bacterium
ATGGACCGGTGGAATCGCAGTCGTCTCCACGCACACCAGCCGCGCTCCACTCATGGGCAGATGAGGCGAGACGCGCAAGAGCGCAGGCTGGTTGCGTGAATAATGTTACGTTGGGGATTATAGTCTGTTTCGCAGGGCTGTCAACGCCGACAGGTTAACGGATATTCACTGCTGTGTTTGGTGGATAACCCAGGGCGGCCTGTGGATATCTGTGCACAACTATCTTCGCAAAACTTGTGGTTCTGCGGCCGGCTCCTCCGGCGGAGACGGCACAGAGGCCCTGGATCTGTAGACAACCTCAACATGCGCCGGCCATGCGCTCCATCTCGGCATCGATGACCGCAGGCTCAAGCTTCAGGAAGAGCGCTGCGGGTTCGCGTAGCTTCTGCCCGGCCGGCAGCGAGCTGACCTCCCAGCGGCCGGTCGCAACCGCCGCATCATACCGGAGGGCCAGGTGGCGGCGCTGGCTTTCCTGCACTTCCTGGCTGTATTGGCGTCCGAAGAGTTGCCCGTCGTAGCCCAGGTATTCGTGCAGGCGTTGGCAGGTGAACGGCAGGAAGGGTGCAAAGAGTGTCTTCAGTGTATCGATTACGCGCAGGGCCACAAAGACCGTCGTGCCGGCCGCGGTCGGGTCGGTCTTGATCTGCTTCCACGGCTCTTTGAGGTTGAGATAGCGGTTGGCCTCGTGCGCCAGCGCCATGATGGCTTCGAGCGCCTGCTTGAGCTTGACGGCGTCCATCAGCGTGGTCACCCGCTCGAAGGTGGGACCGATCTGGTCAAGCAGCGCCTGATCCGCGCTATCGAACGCGCTGGGCTGCGGCACGGCGCCGTCGAAGCGCTTGTAGGCGAAGCCGAGCACGCGATTGGCCAGGTTGCCCCACGTCGCCACCAACTCCTCGTTGTTCCGCCGCACGAAATCGTCCCAGGTGAAGTTCACATCCTGCGTTTCCGGCAGGTTGGCCGCCAGGGCGTAGCGCCAGGGATCGGGGTCATAGCGCGAGAGCCCATCCAGCATCTCGATCAGCCACCGCCGGCTCTTGCTCAGCTTCCGGCCTTCCACGTTGAGGTATTCGTTTGCCGGTACGTCGTACGGCAAGTTGAGGCTCTGGTCATAGCCGATCAACATCGCGGGCCAAATGATGGCGTGGAACTCGATGTTGTCTTTGCCGATGAAGTAATAGGTGCGGGCCGCGGGGTCGCGCCACCAGGCGTGCCATGCCTCGGGCTGGCCGATCAATCCGGCCCATTCGATGCTCGCCGACAGGTAGCCGATCACGGCGTCATACCAGACGTAGATGCGCTTGTCTTCGAAGCCGGGCACGGGGATAGTTACGCCCCATTGGATATCGCGCGTGATCGGCCGGCCGCGCAGCTCGCGACTCTCCAGCCGGGCGCGCGTCTGGTTCATCACGTTCGGCCGCCAGAACGCCTTCTGACCGTCGTTGAGCCACGCGAGCAGGGGGTCATTCAGCTTGCCCAGGTCCAGGAAGAAGTGCTCCGTGGTGCGGATGTCGATATTGGCCCCGCCGCAATACTTACAGCGCGGCCGCACGAGGGTGATCGCGTCATAGGTGCGACCGCAATTGTCGCACTGGTCGCCGCGCGCGCCGTCAAAGCTGCAATAGGGGCAGATGCCCTCGACATAGCGGTCGGCCAGCCACTTGGCACAGTCCCTGCAATAGAGCTGTTGCATCGTGTCGGAGTAGATATAACCATGCTTCAGATGGGTCCTGAAGAGGTCTTGCGTGACGGCCCAGTGGTTTTCCGTATCCGTCTCGGTGAACAGATCGAAGGTCACGCCCAGCTTCAGGAATGTCTCGATCTCGCGCGGCTGATAGCGATCCACCACCTCGCGCGGGGTGATGCCCTCTTCCTCGGCTCGCACCGTGATCGGGGTGCCGTGCGTGTCGGCGCCCGAAACCATCAGCACCTCGTTGCCCATCAAGCGCTGGAAGCGCGCAAAGATGTCGGCGGGCAGGTACGCCCCGGCGATATGGCCGATGTGCATGTCACCGTTGCAATAGGGCCAAGCGACTGAGACGAGGATCTTCTCGGGCATGAGCAACTCCAGGCGTGAATACATGATGCGTGATGCGTGAAACGGCAAGCGTCAAACACTGCACGGATATTCATATTCTACCACAGAAGGGCAGGCGTGAGGAAAAAGCGGGGGATTTCGGGCGCGATGGCCGCATTCGGATTCGAGGCTTCAGCAGGTTTCTCTCGGCGCTGAGGATCCGTAAAAGTATCACTTCGCGCTTCGGCCGGTCTCCGACCGAGCCAACGGCGGAACGTAATCTTTTACGAGTCCTTAGCACGACCGGCCAAAGCCTCGAACCCCCAACAGTTAGCTGAACATCAAGTGCACGTCACAGAGACGTAGAGTTCTCCCGATCATCGTGCGTTGTGCACGCTGTGGTCATTGCCGGGAAAGCAGATGATCACCGCTCTTAGGGTCGGTACGCGACGTCAGCGTACCCTCACCGAGCCGACGCCGGCCTCGATCCGCACATCGGCCTTGTTCGTGGCACTATCGAAGTCCGGCGATTGGTAGTGGCTGCCCGAACCTGGGAACCGCGTGGTGTCGATGTCGATCGCAGCAAGCCCGCCGGAGGATTGAATCCGGGCGGCGACGCCGCCGGGCACCTTAACCTCGACCGAGGCTGCGCCGGCCTCGATCTTGACCGTAGTCAGGCCAGCATGGGCGGGCAAGGTGACCTCTGTCGCGCTGGCGCCCGTGTGCAGTCGGAGATCGCTGACCAGCAGATCGGCCAGGTCGAGCTCGCTCTTGCTGGCGCCGCAATCGATGCGGAGTTGCATCGGCACTTGGCCGTTGAACTTCACGTCCCAATCCAGACCGCCAGCCCAGTTCCACGGCCAGTAGGCGAGGTCCTGATGCGGGATGCGCATCTTGACATCCAGGGCATCGCCGCGCGGCGTCGCTTTGTAATCCAAACCGCCCGCAAAGCTTCCAGCGGCCAAGACCTCAGCCGGCGCTCCGTCCGCCACGTGCAGCACCCCGGCGCCATGCTCGATCCTGATGCTGGCGCGGGCCGCGCTGCCGAGGGGGATGCTGGCGTCTTGTGTTTCGAGCTTGCGGCGCGGGGCCGCGAAAGCCCCCCAGATCAGCCACACGCCGAAGGCGATCACCACAAAGGGCCAGATCAACCCCCAGGTGATGTTCATGATGCCCAGGTTGCCCAGCAACAGCAGGCTGCCGACGACGATCAGCACGATAGCCCAGAAGACCCCGTTATTGTTTCTCACGTCTTCCTCCGTGATTGCATTCGTCCCGGACCACTTCAGCGCCGCGGCTGGACGAAGTACTGCGCGAGAGCGATGACACCCAACAAGATCAGAAGCACCGGCCAATAGGCGCCCAGCAGCCGCGGCCCGCCCAGGAAGGATGCGAAGATGGCGAACATGACCAGGCTGGTGATAATGGTCCAGCCGCCGCCTACCAGCGCTTTGCCGAAACGCCCCGCGAACAACCCTTCGAGGATGACGCCAACTCCCGCGAAGCCGGGAATCAGTGTCCAGGCATAGGCCCAACTGCCCCAATTGCCGGTGAGGTTCTG
>CAIQJD010000836.1 GCA_903872005.1 uncultured bacterium
AGCCGGCCATGAGGATCGCCTTGCTCGCGGACGCGCATGCCAATCTTGTGGCTCTGGAAGCGGTGCTGGAAGATCTGGAAGCGCATGGGGGCGCCGATGCGTGTTGGTTCCTGGGCGACGCGGTGGGATATGGCCCGCAGCCGCGTGAGTGCGTGCAGCGACTAAACGCAGCGTGCGGCGAAGGGATGCCGTGGCTGGCCGGCAATCATGAGAAATCGCTGAATCTGCTGCAAAGCGGCCATTCCATTGAGGATATCCAAAGGGAACGGCTGGTGGGCGAGGTCGTGGTGGCGCAAGTGGACGAAGCTCATGCTACGGAACTGCGATTCTCGCGGAACCAAGAGTGGCACCGGCGCATGGTGCAGGCACCTACCTGGATGACGCCACGACCGGACATGGCGATTGCCCACGGCACCGTCTTCGAAGAGCCGGCCGGCCTGGGCAATGTGACGCGGCACATCCTCGAGTTTGGGCAGGCGCGTGCAGCGTTCAGGGCATTGAGTCAGAGTCGGGCGTATGAATCTTTCGCGCGCCTGGAGCAAGACGCGGCCGGCGCACAGTGTCGGCTCCTCTGCGTGGCGCATACGCACGTGCAACGGCTGATGGAGGCGCGAACCCAGAACCTGGATGACGCATGGGAAGATATTCAGCCGCTGAAAGAAGGTTTGCCAACAGAGCGCAGCGAGGTGACGATTTCTTTGCCCCAGCCGGAAGAAGGTTGGGTCGTCATGTGCCCGGGGAGTATCGGGCAACCACGCGGCGCGCAGCGGGGCAACGAAGACCCGCGCGCCGGCTACGCCGTCTTGACTCTCGACGGGCCAAGACGCAGCGCAGCCTTCCGGCGCATCCCGTACGATGTAGCCAGCGTGCAAGCCATTATGCGCGACCTGTGCTACCCGCCGATTTTGATCCAACGATTGGGGATTGGAATGTAGAAACCCGGAGGAGGAGCTATGCGTGCAGGGAACATGTCACGGTATTTGGGCCGTCTGCTCTGCCTGGTGTTAATCGCTGCCGTAATCTCAGCGGCGTTGGCCTCACTGAAGCCGGCCGCGCCGGCCGCCGGCCAGGATACGAAATCAAAGTACGCCGGACTGGACCTGGTCATCCTCATTGATCAGAGCGGCTCGATGGGCGGCCTGGAGTATGGCAGCCGAGAGCATCCGACGCCCAACGATCCCAACGCGCTGAGGTTTCAAGGCGCGCAATTGATTGTGGACTGGCTGGGCGGGGTCCGACTGCGCTATGCCCAGGCGCGCCAATTCGAATTTCGGGTGGCCGTGGTGGATTTTGGCACCACCGTCGAGCGGCGCCTGGGGCCTGACATTGTCACGATTGCGCCCAATTCAGAGTCGGAGTGGACGACGCAACGCAAGACGCTTCTCGACCAGTTGACTGCCGCCAGCTTTCGCAAGCGCAATTTGGGCAACACGGATCCCTTGCTGGCGTTCCAGGAGGCGCGCAAAGCATTCAGTCAGATGGAGCAGACGGACAAAAGCGCCGGCCAACGCCTGAAAGCCATCATCCTGTTGACCGATGGCATCCCCTGGGTTGATTTGCCGCAAGGCGTGGGCACGCCAACCGTCACGGTAGCGCCAGGCTCGCCTACGCCGACGCGGCAACCGTACCCCGTGGCCACGTACATGCCGACCGTCGAGGCGTTCACGCGACAAAACTTCCCCAAGCCGATCTATCTCCTTTTCGTCGTCGGGATGAATGATAGCGAGACGGATCAGTGGCGGCCCATGGAGACGTACTGGAAACAACTGACCGATGG
>CAIQJD010000837.1 GCA_903872005.1 uncultured bacterium
CGGTCCACATGCGCCAGCGCGGCGTAGGCCAGTTGGGCGCAGCGTTCGATCTCTGGGTGGCCGGCGTGGCCCTCGACCGCGACGAACTCGACCTGGTGCTTCTCGCACAGCGCCAGCATCCGCTTCCACAGATCAGTATTCGCCACCGGCTCGCGCTTGTCGCTCCGCCAGCCGCGCCGTCTCCAACGCTTGACCCAGTCCAGGCGCATGGCCTTGACCATGTATTCCGAATCAGAATAGAGCGTCACCTTGCACGCCGGCTTCAGGGAATCGAGCGCCCGGATCGCCGCAATGATAGCGATGCGGTGGCTGCTGGTCAGGCGGAACCCGCCGGCCAGCTCCCGGCGATGCTTGTCGTGCAAGAGCACGGCTCCATAGCCGCCCGGGCCGGGGGCCGGCCCGCACGCGCCGTCTGTGTAGATCGTGACGCGCTGGCGCTCATGGCTTGCCCGGCCGGCATCCGTCGCCGGTGAGCCGGCATTGTGCTTTGGTGAGCCAGAGGCCCCCCCTACATTTCCTTCCAATAGACGACTTCTCCTTCTGGCGCGCCGATGATCGGGTCGCGCTCGACCCGCCGGAAGCCCAGTTTCTCATAGAAATGGTGGTTCCTGGTCGCCCAGGCCGGCGTCGCCAGCCGCCAGCTTTTGGTCTGCGGGTAGGTCGCTTCGATGAAGCGCCAGAGCCGCGCCCCGACGCCGCGATCCTGCTGCGCCGGCTCGACGAAGATCGCTCCCAACACGTTGTGCCCTTCGGGCAGAATCCAGACGATGATGCCGGCGACGGCCTTCCCGTCCAGCAGCGCCTTGTGCCCCGCCGTCTGGGGATAGCCGAAGAGCCACTGCCGGAAGAAATCGCCGTTGTCGTAGCCCGGCGGGCCGCCGCGCGGCTGGCCCAGGTGCTTCTGCGCGTCGTCGTCGAAGGCGCGCGTCATCACGCCGGTCAGCTCATCAATGTCAGCTTCGGTGATTTCGGCAAACGTCAGCGCCGGCGTTACCGGTTGCATGGTTGCTCCTCCTGCCGGCGCTCAAGGCGACGCTGCGCCGGCGCGCCAGAGGCAGACGCTATCGAAATCGGCCGGCACATCCGGGATCATCACGCCGCCATTAAACGCGGCCAGCCCGACTTTTGGCGCGTTGAGCGTCGTGTCGGTGTATTGGCCGGCCGACGTCCAAGTCACGCCGTCGGCGCTATAGTACCCATCGTAAGTCGTCCCCATCTTCACGATCCGCAGGTACACCGTCGTCAAAGGCGATGGGAGGTTACGCTCCTGGAAGGCGCCATTGACCTCGCGCGTGAACGAGATCAAATCCCCGTTGACGAAGATGCGCTTGAGCGCCACGTAGTTGTCATCATCGGTATAGACCAGCACCATGGCCTGGCGATAGTTGTCGGCCGGGGTGAATTCCAGCTTCGTCGTGACGACGAAATCGCCGGCCGGCGCGGCGCGCACCAGCAGATTACGGGCGTTGTTCTGGCCGGTCCAGATGTCTCCTACCTGACTGACGAGGCGCAGGTACCCCGGCCGCGTCGTCAGGCTCCAGTGGGTAGCATCCTCCCGCACCCAGCTCCAGCCGGCCTGCAACGTCGTGGCGCTGAAGTCGTCTGACCAGGTGCAGCCGCCGGCTACAGTCGGCGTGACCGTGGGCGTCTGGGTCGGCGGCCGGGTCTGCGTGATCGTCGGCGTCTGGGTCGGCGGTTGGGTCGGCGTAATGCTGGGCGTCTGCGTCGGCGGCCGGGTCTGTGTGATCGTCGGCGTGGCGCTGGGCGTCAGGGTGGACGTGCGGCTGGGGGTGGGGCTGATCGTGCTGGTAGGCGTGGCCCGCCCATAGGCCGCGATCTTGAGGATGACCGGCAAGAGGGGGCGCGAGCGCGGCGTCGCCGTCGGCGTGGGCGTGGGGCCGCAGACCGGGATGCCGATGCCCAGGGTGGCTGTCAGAGGCGACTGGCCGCCGGCGAAGGAGGCGAGCGCCGAGAGCGTCCGGGTCACCGCGACGCCGGCCGGCGCGGCGACCACTTCCCAGGCAACCGAGCGGGCCTGGTCGGGTGGGATTTCGCCCCAGGCGCGGGACGTCGGCTGGCCGGCGGCCAGGGTCAGGCCGGCGGGGAGCTGCAGGTCGGCGCGGCCGCCGGTCCAGGTCTGGGTGGAGGTATTGGCGACCCACTGGTTCACGGTGAAAGATGCCTGTTCGCAAGAGAGGCTCGTAGGGCCATCCAGCCAGGAAGCGCCGCCGCCGGCGCCGGCCAGCCCATAGAGCGTGGAAACGGCGCGGCCCTGGCCGGCGGCCAATTCTTGCGGATACCAGTAGATCGCCACCGCGCTATCGCCGGTGAACCAACTGCCCGGACTGATGGCATATTCCCAGTCCGAGGTGAAGAGGGTCGGCCACCGGCCGATGACGACGCGATCCGGCGTGACGATCCGGCCGCCGGTGAGGATGCCCAGCCCCTTGAGCGACGCCGGGTCGAAGTTGGAAGCCTCAAAGGCGCGCCAGTAGGGCGGGATGTTGGGCTGGAAGAATTCGTGTTCGGTGGTCAGATTGCCGGCGCCGGGGACGAAGTAAGGCGCGCCATCGTTGCTGCCAATCTGCACATCCAGCATGGCGCGCACGCCCACCTTGAGCGGCTGATTGCTCGTGTTGGTCGTGATGTACTCGATACGGGCGATGTCCGGCCGGCCGGAATAGGGGTTCGCCGTCAGACTCAGGCGCTGCTCGATGTAGACGCCCCGGATGCGCCAGCCGGTAACCAGGACATCGCCCACAACGGTCGGGGAGACCGAAACCAGCTCATCATTGAGGACGTGATCCGTCGTCTGGCCGTCGGCGATGATCCGCACGGTGGTGAAAGAGGACCAGGGGAAGCCGCCGCCGCCCGGCACGAAGCCGAAGAGGAGCTTGCGGTCATCGTCGTTGCCGGTGGTGGGATCGCCGCCGGTCGTGCCGATGAGGAAAGAGCTGGGGTCGAAGCGGCCGTCCCCGGCTGTGTCGACGCGCAGGTAGGTGTTGTAGCTCGAAATGAGCGCGACGAGGGACGCGGCGCCGGCCGGCTCGGGC
>CAIQJD010000838.1 GCA_903872005.1 uncultured bacterium
CGCAGATATCTGCGGAGGGTCGCATTTCACATGAAGCCATTGACCAGCGCCGAGACCCGTCGGGCGTTTCTGGACTATTTCGCCGAGCAAGGCCACACCCTGGTCGCCAGCTCCTCTCTCGTGCCGGGCAACGATCCCACCCTGCTCTTCGCCAACGCCGGCATGGTCCAATTTAAGGACGTCTTCCTGGGCCTGGAAAAACGCGCCTACAAACGCGCCGCCACCTCGCAAAAATGCATGCGCGTCAGCGGCAAACACAACGACCTGGAAAACGTCGGCCCATCCACCCGCCACCACACCTTCTTCGAGATGTTGGGCAACTTCTCCTTCGGCGACTACTTCAAGCGCGACGCCATCCGCTTCGCCTGGGAATTCCTGACCCAACGCATCGGCCTCGACCCGGCGCGCCTCTACCCCACCATCTACGTAGACGACGACGAAGCCTTCGCCCTCTGGCAAGAAATCGCCGGCGTCGCACCCGACCGCATCACCCGCCTCGGCAAAAAATCCAACTTCTGGAGCATGGGCGACATCGGCCCCTGCGGCCCCTGCTCCGAAATCATCTACGACCGCGGCGCAGACAAATGCTCCTGCGGCCAGCCCGATTGCGGCCCGGCCAGCGATTGCGACCGCTGGTGGGAACTCTGGAACCTCGTCTTCATGCAATTCGAATCCCGCGCCGACGGCTCCATGACGCCCCTCCCCCGGCCGAGCATTGACACCGGCGCCGGCCTCGAGCGCCTCTGCGCCGTCCTACAAGAAAAAGACGCCAACTACGAAACCGACCTCTTCATGCCCATCATCCGCCGCACCCAGGAGCTACTCGGCCACACCGACGCGGAACGCGACCGCAACATCATCCCCTACCGCGTCATCGCCGACCATGGCCGCGCCATCACCTTCCTGATCGGCGACGGCGTACTCCCCGGCAACGAAGGCCGCAGCTACGTCCTGCGCCTCATCCTGCGCCGCGCCGCCCGCTACGGCAAAATCCTCGGCTTCGAAGAGCCATTCCTCACCGACATCGCCCGCGTCGTCATTGACAGCATGGGCGACCACTACACCGAGCTGCGCGCCCGCCAGGAATTCATCCTGAAAATCATTGCCCAGGAAGAAACCCGCTTCCTGCAAACCCTGAGCGTCGGCTTGACCCTGCTCGATGAGGTCATGGACAACCTGCGCGCCGGCCGCCAAACCATCATCGCCGGCGCCGACGCCTTCCGCCTCTACGACACCTACGGCTTCCCCCTCGACCTGACCCGGGACGTCGCGCGCGAGCACGGCTTCAGCGTAGACGAAGCCGGCTTCACCCAGGCCATGACCCAACAACGCGAACGCGCCCGCGCCGCCCAGCACTTCGTCGCCCTCGACGCCACCGAAGCCGGCAACTACGCCTCCCTCTTCGAACAATGGAAGGCCGCCGGCGTCCTGGAACCGACCGGCGTGGAACAAGTCTGCCACACCTCCACCTCCATGGACACCATACTCGTCGGCATCCTCAAAGACGGCCGCGCCGTCCAAACCGCCCAGCCCGGCGACGAAGTCGAAGTCATCGTCCCGACGACCCCCTTCTACTTCGAATCCGGCGGCCAAGCCGGCGACCTCGGCGTCATCCTCCACCAGCCAGAAGAAAACGCCGAGCCAGACTGGGCCATCGAAGTGCGCGAAGCGCGCCGGCCGGTCGCCGGCCTCATCGTCCATGCCGGCGTCGTCGCCCAGGGCCGGCCCAAAGTCGGAGACGCCGCCTGGGTAGCCGTGGATCACGAGCGCCGCGCCGCGGCCGCCCGCAACCACACCGCCACCCACCTCCTGCAAAGCGAGCTGCGCGCCGTCCTGGGAACCCACGTCCAACAAGCCGGCTCCCTCGTCACCCCCGACCGCCTGCGCTTCGACTTCACCCACGGCGCCATGCTCACGCGCCAGGAACTCGATCAAGTCGAAAGCCTGGTCAATGAAGCCATCCTGGCAAGCTACCCCGTAGACACAACCTGGACCGACTACAAGTCGGCCCTCAAAGGCGGGGCCATCGCCCTCTTCGGCGAAAAATACGGCGACCGCGTACGCGTCGTCAAAGTTGGCTTCCCCGAAGAACTGGTCAGCCAGGAACTCTGCGGCGGCACCCACGTCGTGAACAGCAGCGAAATTGGCCTCTTCCACATCCTCTCAGAGAGCAGCATCGGCTCCGGCGTGCGCCGCATCGAAGCCCTCACCGGCCGCGCCGCCCAACAACTGGCCCAGAAACGCCTTGCCGTCCTGGACGATGCCGCCGTCTTCCTCGGCTGCGGCCCAGACGAAGTGGACCGCAAAGTCCTCGAAGTCCTGGGACAGGTGCAGGCGCTGAACAAACAAATCGAGAAGATCCAGCGCGAGGCCGCCCGGCGCGAAGTCGAAAGCCTCGTGCGCCAGACCCGCGTGATCCACGGCGTATCCGTCATCGCCGCCCAGGTCCAGGTCGCCAACGTAGAAATGCTACGCGAAATGACCGATTGGCTGCGCGACGCCCTCGGATCGGCCGTCGTCGTCCTCGGCGCCGTGATGGGCGACAAACCCAACCTCGTCGCCGCCGTAACCGAAGACCTGGTGCAACGCGGCATGCACGCCGGCGAAATCGTCAAAGCAGCCGCCAAAGTCGTGCGCGGCGGCGGCGGCGGCC
>CAIQJD010000839.1 GCA_903872005.1 uncultured bacterium
CCGGCCATGCCGTCCAGCACTTCCACGCCGGGAAGCTGGCGCAGCTCGGCCGGCCAAAGCTGGGCATAACAACCAACGACCAGGACACGCGTCCCCGGCCGGCCGGCGGCCAGCCGGCGCAGCGCCTGGCGGGTCTTGCGCGCCGCGGTGTGCGTGACGGCGCAACTGTTCAGGACACATGCATCGGCTGCCGCCGGATCATAGACGACGCAGTGGCCGGCCCGGTGCAGGGCGCGCGCCATGCTTTCCGCCTCGCTCTGATTCAGCTTGCAGCCGATGCTCTCTAAGTAGACGTTCACATCTCTCCGAAATCGCGCCGGCAGGTTTCTACCAGGCGCTCCGGCCAATCGCCGATGGCTTCGAGCCGGCCGAGGAAGAAGCGCAACACGGGCGGCTCTTCCACAAAGCGCAGGCCGCCGACCAGATCGCGGTGGTTATAGAGCCACTTGAGCCGATCCGCGACGAAGAGCATCTGCGAGGCGGTGTAGCAGCGGCGCGGCACAGCCAGGCGCATCAGTTCCATGTCAGCGTACAGCTCTTTGCCTTGCTGGTCGCGGTCCATGGAGATGGTGCCACGTTCCATGCTACGCACGCCGGCGATGATGAAGAAGGCGGCTGCCAGCGCGCCGGCCGGATAGACCGCCTGCGGCAGGTGGGGCAAGAACATGCCGGCGTTTACATGACAGCCCAGCGCGCCGGGGGGTGTGATGACCGGCAGGCCCATGCCGTCGGCGGTATTGACCAGGAAGTCCACCAGGGCCGGGCCGCTGCCCGAGACGTCCTCGTCCATCATATCCAACAAGCCCACCGCGATGGCTTCGATCTCCTTCGTGGACATGCCGCCATAGGTCAGGAAGCCTTCAAAGAGAGGCACCAGGTCGCGCATCTTGATGAAGAGGTCGCGGTTGTTGGTGGTGATGAAGCCGCCACGCGAGCTGCCGCTCTTGCGCGCCGAGACATAGAAAACGTCGGACAGGCTGGCAATCTCGGTCAAGATGCTCTGCATGGTGCGGTCTGCGTAGCCCGGCTCGCGCTGCTTGATGAAGAAGGCGTTCTCGCCCACCAGGCTGCCGTCAATCACGACGAGGATGCCATACTTGTTGGCGAGGCGGCGCACGCCGTGCAGATTCTCCATGGAGAAGGGTTGGCCGCCGATCAGGTTGGTGGAAGCTTCCATGCGAATGTAGGGGACGCGCTCGACCCCGTATTCCTTAATCAGGGCTTCCACGCGCTCCAGGTCAATGTTGCCCTTGAAGGGGTTGGTGCTCTTGGTGGTCAGAGCTTCGGGGAAGTAGAGTTCGGCCACCGTGCCGCCGGCCAGCTCGATATGGGCGCGCGTCGTGGTGAAGTGGTAGTTCATCGGGATGACGCAGCCCTTCTTGACGAAGACCTGCGAGATGATATGCTCGGCGGCGCGACCCTGGTGGACCGGCAAGACGAGTTTCTGGCCCAACACGGTCGTGATAGCGCGCTCCAGCCGGGCGAAACTCTCGGAGCCGGCGTAGGCGTCGTCGGCCACCATCATCGCTGAGAGCTGCTGATCGCTCATGGCGTTGGTGCCGCTGTCGGTCAGCATGTCGAGGAAGACGTTCTTGCTGGGCAGGAGGAACGTGTTGAAGCCGGCGGCGCGCATGGCCGCCAGACGCTCCGCGACGGGCAAGAGCGTGATCTTCTGCACGATCTTGATCTTGTGCATCTCGACGGGGATGGTCCCGCCGGCCGATAGCTTGAGCTCGAGGGACTGCAGCTTGAACTTCTTCATTTTTCCTTACCCCTTCTCCACTTTGAAATCATGCCGAGCGCGATGACAGACCGATGGACACGTAGGGGCGAGCGGCGCAGTCCGCGTGTAGCTGCACGGAGGGTGAGCGCAGGCGCCGGCCGG
>CAIQJD010000840.1 GCA_903872005.1 uncultured bacterium
AGTCAATACACGGTTCGTGTCAGCTACGCAGGCAGCGTAACAACGGGCCAGCAGCGGTGCCTGCTGCCGGCCCGATCTGACCGGTTACGCCTTGAAGAACGTCTGCTGGAAGCAGATGCTCTGGACGATGGACAGCGCCAGCGGGTTGGTCGACAGGTTCGCCAGCTTCTTGTTTTCGAGGCGGCCCTGTTTCTGATTGACCGCCGGGATGAAGTACCACAGGTTGTCGTAGAGCATCTTCTCGCACTCACCGATCAGCTTGCGGCCATCTTCAGGCGCCAGGGTCAACACGCGGTCGGCCTTGGTGTAGAAGTCCTTGACCTCGGCCGGCGGCTCCTCGCCCGACTTACCACCCGTGCTCCACCACGTCCACCAGAGCGGCGCCCAGAGGGCGAGGCCGTAGCCACGGCGGAACCACTGGGTCGACTGCTCCATGTTGACGTAGGCCTGGTTCTCGTTGGCGTTCAGGCGTTGAGTCATCAGGTTGTTATCGACGATCTTCGTGGTCGTCTTGATGCCGATGGCATTCCAGAACTGCGAGTAGAGCTCCATCGCCGGCGGCAAATCATAGAAGCTCGGGATGGTCTCGATCAGGATGCTGAAGGGCTTGCCGTCGGGCGAGGTGCGCATGCCGTCGGCACCCTTCTTCATGCCCATCTGGTCCAACAGCTTCTGCGCGCCGTCGGGGTCAAACTTGTTCGGGTTGAGCGGCGACGGATCGCCGTAGCCGAAGTAGACCGCGTCGATGATCTCCTTGCGGTCGATGGCCATGTTCAGCGCCTGGCGGAAGCGGATATCGCGCACCACCTTGCGCCAGGTCTCGTCGTTGTAGGTCTGGTTGAGGAAGATCGGGCCGGCGGTGCGGTGCAGGTTGCCCATGCGCAGGTTGTAGTTGCCCTTGGCCTCGTTCTCCTTGTAGGTGGTCAGCTTGGTCATGGTGACCACTTCTGCGCCGTAGTCCACCTCACCGGCGATCTGCTTGACCGCCAGCACTTCCAGGTCGGCGACCGTGCGGAAGTCCATCTTGTCGATGTAGGGCAGTTGGTTGCCCGCGGAGTCGACCGCGAAGTAGTATGGGTTACGCTCCATGATCACACGCTCGTTCGAGGATTCCACCGGGATCCACGGGGTGAGCATGGGCTGGCCGATCGCCTGCTGGCGCATGAAGTTCGAGGTCGTGTTGTCTTTGAACGCAAACAACTGCACCCAGGTCTGGAACTTATTGTCCTTGACCAGTTGATCCAGCTTGGCCGGATCGGCGTATTTCTTGTGGAACTGCTCGAGGTAGTGCCGCGGTTTGATCAGGTCGGTGTACGAACGCCACGCCTCAACGCCCAGGGCCACCGGGAACCCACCGTACGCGCCCTTGAAGACGATTTTGAAGGTATAGTCGTCGACGATCTCGACGGTCATCGGATCGGCCTTGCCCTGGCCCGCGGTCTTCAGCCAGGCCGGTAGACCGGCGGCCGAAAGTTCGGTATTGAGCAAGACGTCTTCATACGCGAACTGCACATCCTTGGTGGTCACCGGCTTGCCGTCGGACCACTTGAGGCCCTCGCGCAGGGTGAGGGTGAAGGTCTTCAGATCCGCGCTGACATCGAACTTCGAGACGATGTGGGGCTGCGGCGTGAGGTCCTTGCCGGTGGCGATGCCGGGGATGAAGACGAACGGCGTGATGAACATGACATAGCCGTCGTTGTCGTACTGGATCGATGGGCCAGCCAGACGGAGCGTCCCACCGTGCTTGCCCACCTCAGGCGTAAGCCATTCCGGGGGCTGCAGGTTAGTCACGACGCGCGGGTTCTTGGGCAGGCGCTGGTCAACGGGCGGCAGCTTGCCGGCCTTCACCAGGTCGGCCAGCATCGGGGATTCCTTATAGGCTGCGGCCTTCGGTGCTTCAGTCGCTTTGGGCGCCTCGGTAGGAGCCGGCGCTTTGGTAGCCGCAGGGGCCTGAGTTGCAGCCGGGGCCTTGGTGGGCTCTGGCGCTTTCGTGGGTTCCGGCGCCTTGGTGGGCTCCGGCGCCTTGGTCGGTGGTACTTGCGTGGCGGGCGCCGGTGCGGGTGTCTGGGCGCCACATGCGGCCAGGCCACCGATTGCGGCGGCGCCGGCCATCATTTCGAGGAACTTCCGACGATTGACGACAGTACTCATGGTTCTCCTTTCGCCTTTGCCAGGCCGTGCCTGTTGAGGAAATACCTTCTGCCTATCGAATTAATCAACCGCTAAGCCAGGCGTCCTGCCCGAGCACCGGCGCCCCAAAACAGCGCGGCACTCACCCGACTCAGGAAGATTATACGCAATGGCCGCGTGTCTGTCAAATGGGTTAATGAACAATTCGGCAGGCAATTGGTTATTTGTACACACAGGCTTCCCGGGGCAATCTCAGGAAGGGTTCAAC
>CAIQJD010000841.1 GCA_903872005.1 uncultured bacterium
TGGCCTGCACCATGCCGGCGCGCGGCATATCGTACACCAGCGTATAGGCGCGATTGAAGACGCGCCAGAGCGCGTCCATCTTGTCGTAGGCGATGCGGATGCCGATGTAGGGCTGGCCGGAGACGACATTCTCGGCATCGTAAGAGTCATAGACGATCCACTCGCGCGCCGCATCGTCGTAGCCGACCACCAGCCGGTAGTGTCCCATGCCGTCATTGGGCTTCGGCTCATGCCAGGTTTCAATCAGCACCGGCAAGCCGTTGCTCAGGAGGAGCTTCAAGCGGTCCGCGTCGCCATTGACGCCGGCGCGGGCCAGGAACCCCTGGCCGCGGGCGAAGAAGGCCAGCTCGTCCGGGCCGACGTTGGCGTCATTCTTGTCTGGCCGCAAGATGGCTGCGACGTCGGCCTGATTGGCCTTGCTGCCGAAATAGCTGAGGTCCATCGCCAGGGTAGCCGGCCCGCAGTTATTCCAGGTCTGCCAGTTGTGGGCCAAGCCGGTCAGTTGCACGCTCTCTTGCGCCGACGCGTAGCCGGCCGCGCCGGCCGGCGCGCCGGGTTGCGTGGCTCCGCCGGCTGCGGCGGTTGGGGCCGCGCCAGGGGCCGGCGTGGCTTTGCCAGAGGCCGAGGGCAAGGCGATGATGGCGCCGGCGCTGGTCAGCTCGCTCAGGCGCATCGCGCCGATGGTCGCCAGCGGGGTGGGCACGCCGGCCGGCTTTGGCAGGTACGATTTCACTTCGGCGTCCACGCGGCGCACCAGCCCATCGGGGCTGCCGTAGCGCGCCATGCCAACCACCATCACGCCAATGCCCCCCACGACGACCAGGGCCATCAGGATGATGAGCGTTTGCACGACCTCGCGGCCGGTGGCGGCGCGCCGGCGGGGGCGCAGCGACTCCAGGTCGGAGCGCCGGCGCGGCGACTGTTGCCAGGAATCTCTGGTCGAACGATAGTTGCTTCTCATAAACTTACACTGCTCCTAATCCGCCCACAGCAATGGCAAGCGCCACCAGTTGGCCGGCCACGTCGTTGGGGTCGCGCTGGGTTGCGGCGTTGGCGTAGACGTGGGCGTCGGTGTGTTCGTGGCCGTCGGGGTGGGCGTGTGCGTCGGCGTGGCCGTCGGCTGGTCGGTTGGGGTGGGCGTCGTGATATGGGCGCTGAGGAAGGCCGAGGGATGGATGTAGCCGGCGCCGGCCGCCGGGAATTGATCCGGCGGCTGTGGATAGGTGTAACCAACCCCTGGGACCAGCCCGTTGCAAGCCGGGAACCCGGCATAGACCGTGCTGGCATCGAAGAAATAGCGCAGCTCAAAGTGTAGGTGCGAATCGTCGCCGCCGGGGTGAAACTCTGGATAGCGCCCGGTGTAGTCCAGATACCGCACGACGCCCAGGCGCTGGCCGAGGGTCACGTTATCCCCGGCGCTGACCTCGATGTCATTCTCGTCCAGGTGCGCGTACACGGAATAGATGCGCTCGCCGGCGGCCGACAGGCGATGCTCGATGATCACCACCATGCCGGGGTAGTTGAGATAGGGGTTGGCATAGACCACCCGGCCGGCGGCGATGGCGGTCACTTCTGCGCCGACCGTGCTGCTCCCATCGGCGCGATAGAGGTCTTCGCCGGCATGATAGAGGCTGTCCCAGGGCTGCCCGAAGCATTTGATGCCGAGGAGGTCCGGGTTGTTGACGCCGTAGCTGGTATTTTCGATGAGGATGCCGCCGATATAGGTCAGGCGCGGCGCATAGAGCAGGCCGTCGCGGAAGCCCAGGGGCCGGCCGAAGGCGTCGGCCAGCGCCGGGACTTCGCCGGCGGCATGGGCCAGGCCGGCCAGAGCCGGCAGCGCCAGCAGCGCCACCA
>CAIQJD010000842.1 GCA_903872005.1 uncultured bacterium
CCAGGCGCTTCTCGGAACCGACCCGCAATGGGCCGGCCCAGGGCCGTTTCGTGCCCAAAGAGCAGATTGATGCCGCGCTCAGCCTGTACTATGACATGATGGGCTGGGATCATGAAACCGGCGCGCCGGTCGCCTGGAAGCTGTACGAATTGGGGTTGGACTGGCTGGTGTAACGCCGAAGTAACGCCAAACCAGACATCGGAAGTCTTGAAGACTTCCGATGTCTGGTTCCTCACATGAAACGCTCGAAGCGCTCTTTTTTGGCCTTACACACCGGGCAGACTTCCGGCGGCCCTTCGCGAGCGCACAGATAGCCACACACTTTGCAGCGCCACACCGGATAGGGCAAGATGCCCAAATGGGGGACGGCCGGCGCGCTGGCCGCCGCTTTGCGTTGCGCCGCCGGCGGACGCCGGTCGGGGATCGCCTGGGCCTCTTTCTCGCCCTTCCAGATCGCCTGAGACACATATAACGCGCAATAGCATGCGCCATAGGCGTCCAGGTCGGCATCCCGATAGTCGCACGGGCAAATCAGGTCCAGGTCTTCTTCCTTGACGCCCGAGGCCAGCCGGCACGGACACGCCCCGTAGCCGTAGCGCTCTTCGTTGATGAGCAATCCCTGGAGCAAGTCGGTGACGAACTCGGTGTCCGGGTTGAGATGATAGCCGCCGGCTTCCGCCTCGCGCTTCAGCTTCGCAAACAGCGCTTGCGCACGCTCCGGACTCGGTTCGCCGCTCATAGGCCCAGCTCTTTCTTGATCTTGTCGGGCTGGAAACCGACGACGCTGACCGCATCGCGGAAGACGACGGTGGGGAAGGAACTCTGCGGATTCCAGCGTTTCACCTCGTTGGTGACGGTCTCCTCTTCGGCCACCGGCACCAGGTCTACGTCCACATAGCTGTACTCAACGCCCAACTCATTGAGCAGTCCCTTAGTCTTCTTGCACCAACCGCAGGTGCTCAACGCATACACGAACACTTTGCCGCGATCCACGCCTGTTACGTGTCTGATTTCCATAAGTGAGTCATTGCCTCCCGCAATCTATGCTAGGAACCCCAAGTCATAACCACACGACGATAACATCTATGATAGGACGTACTGCCTTCAACAGTCCGTTAGCACCCTTACCATTCGAAGAGGCCGGCCGGCTCCTGACGCTCCCGCCACTCCGTGGGACTGCTCCAATTGGGCGCTTTCCAGGGCATATTCTGTGGCTGAACCAGCGGCAGCAATTCGCGGAAGAACTCCAACCGATCCGGCCCACTCATCGGCGCGAAATGCTCGGCCACCTCCAGATCGGCATTCAGCTCGGCCAGAGTGGAGCAGCCGGCGATCACCGTTGTCAACGGCAGGGCCAGCGCATAGCGCAGCGCCCGCTCTGCGAACTGCGCCAGGCGCTTGTAGCCGAAGATCTTCATGCCGATCACGCCGATGCCGCGATGTTGGGCCACCGGCAAGAACTCCTCAGCAAAACTATAGATGAAATGATCCAATGCCGAAACCGCGCACAGCGCCGTATCAAAGGGGCCGCGCCGCAACGCCTCCACTAACACCTGCGGATTGGCATGGCCGGAGATGCTGATGAAACGCACCAGACCTTCCTGGCGCGCCTGGATGAGGGCTTCCAGCGCGCCGCCGGCGCCGGTCATGGCATCCAGGCGCGCAAAGTCCCACACATTGTGCAAGCGCCACTCGTCCACGTGGTCCGTCTGCAAACGCTCCAGGCTTTGCTCCAGTTGCCGGCGCGCCCCATCCCGGGTAACATCCACCGTCTTGGTAGCGATCCACATCTCGCTGCGCCGGCGTTTGGCGACCAATC
>CAIQJD010000843.1 GCA_903872005.1 uncultured bacterium
CAGGATCTACGCTTTTTCGATTGTAGAATGGTGCGGAATCTAGTCTGGGACGACCAGATAGCCCCAACAGGTGACCAAGAGGAGGATTGAATATGGGTAAGCCCTTCGTCCATCGCTATCTACCAAACAGCGCCCCCGGGGTACGTGAGGCGATGCTCAAAGCGATCGGGGTGCGCGACGTAGAGGAGATCTACGAAGAGATCCCGGCAGCGATTCGCTTCACCGGCGAGCTAAACATGCCGAAGCAGCCGGCCTCAGAACTTGAAGTCGCCAAGCGCATCACGTCCATGCTCGCGAAGAATAGAGCCACGGACCAGATGTTGAGCTTCATGGGCGCCGGCTGTTGGTCGCATTATGTGCCGGCCCTGTGCGACGAGATCAACGCCCGCTCGGAATTCCTCACGGCCTATGCCGGCGAGCCGTATACCGACCACGGCCGCTATCAGGCCATCTTTGAATACCAGAGCATGATGGCCGACCTGCTCGAAATGGACATCGTGGCCGGCCCAATGTTTGACGGCCCCTCTTCCGCCGGCGACGCGGCCATCATGGCCTCCCGCGTCACCGAGCGGCAGGAGCTACTCGTGCCCGGCACCGTCGGGCCTGACCGGCTCACCATCCTGAAAGTCTACAGCGATCCGTGGCTCACCATCAAAATGGTGGACTATGACCCGGCCACCGGCGAGCTGGACCTGGCCGATCTGCGCCGCAAGATCTCCGCGAAGACCGCCGCAGTCTATGTGGAGAACCCGACGTACTTCGGAACCATCGAGTCGCAGTGCGAAGCCATCGGGCAGATCGCGCACGATCACGGCGCGCTGTACATCACCTACGTCAATCCCGCCTCTCTCGGCATCGTCGCCCCTCCCGGCCAATACGGCGCCGACATCGTCTGCGGCGAGGCGCAGCCCCTCGGCATCCACATGGGCTTTGGCGGCAACTGCCTGGGCATCCTCGCCAGCCGCGACGATGAACAACTCGTCTCGGCCATGCCTCCGTTCATCGTGGGCATGACCACCAGCATCACCGGCGAAAAGACCTTCTCGTGGCACACGCTCTTCGAGCGCACCTGCTACTACGCCCGCGACAAGGTCAAATCCTTCACCGGATCATCGTCCTGGCTGTGGGCCATTACGGCAGCCGTCTATATGGCGCTGATGGGCCCAGAAGGGATGCGGCAACTGGGCGAAGCCAACATGCAGAAGACCTACTATGCTATGGATCGCCTGTCCAAAATCAAAGGTCTCAAGACCCCCGTCTTCTCCGCGGCGCATTTCAACGAATTCATCGTCAATTTCGATGCGACGGGCAAGACGGTGGCGCAGGTGAACCAGACCCTGCTGGCGCAGGAAATACTGGGCGGCAAAGACCTGACCCAACAGTTCCCACAGTTCGGCCAGTCCGCCCTCTTCTGTGTCACAGAGACGCATACCAAGAGCGATATTGACCGACTGGCTTCCGCGCTCGCGCAGGCAATTCGGTGAGGAGAAACGCAAGATGAGCACTGAACCCACAGCTACCGAGCACTACGAACTGATCGAAACCGGCTATCACGCTGTGCGTTGGAACGAGCCAGTGATTTACGAGAAGTCGCGCCCCGGCTCCCAAAACGGGATGGTGGGCGAGGCTGAAGATGAGATCAAGAGCCAGGTGGGCGATGTCCTGGCCCGGATTCCGCCCCAGATACGCCGCAAGCAGAAGCCCAAACTGCCCGAGCTGGCCGAGCCTGAGGTGATGCGTCACTTCCTGCGCCTGTCTCAAGAGACATTCGGCTTCGATTCGGGCATCAACATCGGACTGGGCACATGCACGATGAAGTACAGTCCGAAGGTGAACGAGAAGCTCTCGCGCATGGCCAAGATCATGGAGATGCACCCCTTGCAGCCCGAAGAGACCGCGCAAGGCATCCTCGAGATCATGTACAATTTGCGTAACTGGCTGTGCGAGCTGGCGGGAATGGACGAATTCTCGTTTCAGCCGCGCAGCGGCGCGCACGGCGTCTACGCCAACGCGGCGATCATGCGCGCCTATCATCGCTCGCGCGGCGATCTCAAGCGCGATGAAGTCATCACCTGCGTCGTTTCGCACCCCTGTGACGCCGGCTCGCCGGCCGCGGCCGGCTTCAAGCTGATCACCCTCTACCCGGACAAGGACACCGGCGATGTCGGACTGGACGCGCTCAAGGCCGCCGTCTCCGAGCGAACGGCCGGCTTCATGTTCACGGTGCCCTACGACACCGGCGTCTTCGACAGCCAGATCGCGGAGTACTGCAAGGTCGTCCACGAGGCCGGCGGACTTGTCGCCTTGGACCAGGCCAACTTCAACGGCGTCATGACCCGGCTGCGGGCCGGCGATCTCGGCGCAGACATGATGCAGTTCAATCTCCACAAGAGCTTCTCGACGCCGCATGGCTCCTACGGGCCGGCCACCGGCGCCGTCGGCTGCAAGCAATTCCTGCGCCGCTTCATGCCCACGCCCGTGGTCGAATTTGACGGCGCACAGTACCATCTCAACTACAATCTGCCCGATACCATCGGGAAAGTCGGCGCGTTCTACGGCGTCGCCATCAACGCGATCAAAGCCTATGCCTGGATCATGGCCATGGGGAGCGCCGGCCTCCGCGAAGCCGCCGAATGGGCCGTCATCAACAACAACTACCTGATCAAGAAGATGCTCGCCGTGCCGGGCGTAGGCATCGCATGGCCCAATCGCCGCAAGCTGCAAGAAGCCAGATTCCACCTGCAGAAGCTGAAAGCCGACACCGGCATCGGCTCGGCGGCGGTCAATCAGCGCCTGGCCGATTTCGGGGTACAGACCTACTTCGAGAGCCATGAACCGATGATCGTGGCGGAGCCGGTGACGCCCGAAGCGAGCGACACCGTGAGCCGCGAAGACCTCGACCGCTTCACCGAGGCATTCGCGCTCATTTCCCAAGAGGCGTACACCAATCCAGACATCATCAGGACGGCGCCACATCGCTGCACGGTGCATCAGATTCACCATGAGCCGTTGGAAGAGTACGCCAAGTCCATCCCGACCTGGCGGCAGTACATGAAAAAACGAGACCTGAAGTGACATGAAGAGGCTGGGCCTGATTGTCAACCCGCTGGCCGGCATCGGAGGGAGAGTCGGTCTCAAAGGCAGTGATGGAGACGCGACCGTCAGGAAGGCGCTAGAGCTGGGAGCGATCCCCGCATCGCCGGCCCGAGCCGTGGAGACCCTGCGCGAACTTGCAACGGTCCGCGGAGAAATCGAACTCCTGACCTACCCGCGCGAGATGGGCGAGACGGAAGCGCGCGCCTGCGGCTTCGAGCCGGTCGTGCTGGGATCCATTCGGGAAGGGCAAACCACCGCCCAAGACACACGCGCCGCGGCCGCGGCGATGGTGCAACGCGGCATTGATCTGCTCCTGTTCGTGGGCGGCGACGGGACCGCGCGCGACATCTATCACGCGATTGGGGATGCCGTGCCGGTCCTGGGCATCCCCGGCGGCGTGAAGATCCACTCCAGTGTCTACGCCGTCAATCCCAGACGCGCCGCGGATCTGGTGAAGGAGTTCTTGCTCGGCCGCGCCCCGGTGCGCGACATGGAAGTGATGGACATAGACGAAGATCTCTTCCGCGCCGGCCGGGTATCGGCGCGCCTCTACGGCTATCTCAAGGTTCCGTTCGAGCGTCGTCTGGTGCAAGGGGCCAAAGCCGGCAGCGCCGTCTCAGCGGATAGGACGAAGCCGCTCGCACAGCACGTCGTGGATGCGATGGACGATACGACGTACTATGTCCTGGGGCCGGGAAGCACGCTGAAAGCCGTGGGCGACGAGTTATACATCAATAAGACGTTGTTGGGCGTTGATGTCGTCTATCAGAAGAGCCTCATCGGCAAGGACCTCAACGAAGAACAGTTGCTCCGCATCATTGACGGTCATCCGACAAAGATCATCGTCACGGTGATAGGCGGACAAGGCTACATCTTCGGCCGAGGGAACCAACAGATCAGCCCACGCGTCATCGCGCAGGTGGGGCCGGCCAACATACAGGTGGTCGCCACCCTGGACAAGCTCACGGCGCTTGACGGAGCGCTTCTGGTGGATACCGGCGACGCCCAATGCGACCGCAGCCTGACCGGCCATGTCAAAGTGGTCACCGGCTACAACCAGTTCGCCATCTGGAAGGTAGAGGCTTGACCCAATCCTCTGCCGCTCACTCAATGCGTCGCGTCTCCGAGCATCTGTTCTGGCTTGAAGACACGTGCAGCGCCTACGCTGTCACCGCCGGCGATGGGACGCTGCTCATTGATTGCGGCACAGATATCCGCCCCGGAGCCAACCAGCTCGCCGGCCTGCCGCCGGTAGAGCTGGTTGTGCTCACCCACTTCCACCGCGATCAATGCGCGTCGGCGGCCGAATGGCGCCGGCAGGGCGCGCAGGTACTCATCCCCTTTGCGGAACGGCGCTTCTTTGAAGAGGCCGATCTTCAGCGCGCCGCATACGACACCTACAACAGCTACGTATCGTACTATCCATGTTTCGCGCCGCTGGAAGACGTGCGGCCGGCGGAATACGTGTATGACTATGCGCGTTTTTCCTGGCGCGGCCTGCAATTTCAGGCCCTGCCGCTGCCGGGGCACACCTTTGGCTCGACCGGCTACCTCTTTGAGCTGGATGGAGCGCGTATTCTGGCGTGCGGCGATCTGTTGAGCGCGCCCGGCAAGCTCCGCGACTACTACTGGGCCCAGTGGACGTACATGGATTTCACTGGACACGCCAACTACATGGAGAGCCTGAAGACCGTCGAATCTCTTCAGCCAACCCTGATCCTGCCGGGACACGGGAAGCCATTTCCACCCTCGGCGGCGAGCATGGCGGAGCTGCGGGCGGCCTTTGAAGAGACCTATGCGCTCTTCTACGGCCGGCCTTACGCCTACTTCCAACCGCAATTTCGGCATATCACCCCGCATCTGGTCGAGGTTTCGAATACGTGGGCCAGAACCTACCTCGCGCATGATGACGCCGGCCATGCCCTGTGCATAGATTGTGGCTATGCCGCGACCAACCCCATTCAGCGCAACCCCCACCGTTTCGTGGATGGGCTGACCGCCGGCCTGGCGCGCGAGTTGGGCATCCATGCGGTGGAATGGTTCCTGTGCAGCCACTATCATGACGATCATCTCGCCGGCTACCCGACGCTGCGCCGGCTTTATGGCACGCGCTTTGCCAGCTCCCCGGAGCTGCAAGACATCCTGGAACACCCGGAACGCTACGAGATGCCGTGTCTCATGGCGGAAGCCTGCCCCGTGGATGCGGTCATTCCACGCGGCGAGGCATGGGAATGGCGCGGGATTCGCTTCTTCATGGAACAGCATCCCGGGCAGACGATCTATCATCACACGATCTGGTTTGAGGTGGATGGCAAAAAGTTCCTCTGCGCCGGCGACAACATCTCCGGCCTGGCTTTCGCCGAAAACCGCGACTTCATCTATTCGTTCATCCCGAAGAACCGCACCCCCGTGAGCGCCTACGGCGACATTGTGCGGCGGATGCTGGAGCTCGCGCCGGACTACATCCTGCCCGGCCACGGGCCGGCGACCGCGTTCGACGTTTCCGACATGCAACGGTGGCGCGCATGGATGGAGCGCTGGACGCGCGCCTTCGGGCGCATGCTGGATCAGGATTCGCCCGACCGGGGCATGGATCCACGCTGGGTCGAGTTCTATCCCTATAAAGTGCGCGTGCGGCCCGGCGAAACGGTGCGCTTTCGCGTCAACGTCACGAACCATGACGCGCATGTCGGTGTGTGCCGGCTCCGTTTTCGGTCCGTCGCCGGCGTGGAACTCGCGCCGGCCGAGGCCCGGCTCGCTGTGCCGGCGCAAGGGATCGCCCAGTGTGAGCTTGTGGCGCGTTTCCCGTCGCAATTCCAAAGCCACTCCTTGATGATCACCGCCGACGTTACCTGGAACGACCACCATCTGGGTGAGATCGCCGAGGCCGTCCCCTTCTGGTAGATCACGCCGTCCCAAACACGCCATAGATCAATCCACTTCCACGCATAGACAGGGATGAGGACACGATGAACAACCCAAACGATGACCAGGCGGCGCGGCGCGCCTATTGGATCGAGCAGATGGAAGCCGCCCACGATTTCATGAGCCGCGTCCTCGACTATCCGGTGCAGGAGTGCGGCGAGCCGCTGGTCTCTTTGCCGGCCGCGTCCGCCGCCGCCGGCGTAGAGGTGGCCTTCTCGGAAAGCCTCATGGCCGGCCGGCATCCCCGCCTCTTCTATCTGCGCGAGGGCCTCATCCCGGCCTTCGTCGGCGCGGCCGGCGCGTTGAATGCGCGCGGCTGGACGCTCAAGGTCGAAGACGGCTATCGCTCGCGGGCCATGCAACGCGACGGCGCGCTGCAACCGCGCGTCCTCGACGTCGTGCTGCAAAAGGTCATCTGGGAGACCGGCGGGCAGGTTCCGACGCCGGAGCTGCTCTTCCGACGCTTGAGCGTCCTGGCCGCGACGCGCCCGAAGCAGGGCACCCACATGTCGGGCAGCGCCATGGATGTCTCCGTCTTGTGGTCGCAGAGTCGCACAGAAGTGGATCGCGGCGGCCCATACATCGAGCTGTCGGAGCGGACGCCCATGGGCTCGCCGTTCATCTCGGCCGAGGCGGCCGGCAACCGGACGGAGATCACCGCCATCATGCGCCGGCACGGCTTCGTCACCTATCCCTATGAATTCTGGCACTACTGCAAGGGCGACGCCTACGAGGAATATCTGACCCAGTCCGGCCGGCCGGCGCGCTATGGCGCGGTGGATTTCGAGCCGGCTACCGGCCGCATCACGCCCATCCCGAATCCGCGCGACTCGCTACACTCGCTGGAAGACATCCAGCGGCAGATCGTGACGGCGCTGGAACGATTGAAGTGAGCAGGGCGGCCCCTGGCCGGCGGAGCGCAGCAGCAAAAGAAGCAGCAAAAGAAGGAAAAGGAAATCAGGCGCCCATGAATCCGCAGATCATCCTCCGGGACGAAACCGCTGCCGACGTAGACGCAATCACGGAGCTGACCCGCGTCGCGTTCGAGACTCTGGAGATCAGCGATCACACGGAGCAGTTCGTCATCCTGGCGCTGCGCGCCGCCAAAGCCCTGACGGTATCCCTCGTCGCCGAAATGGATGGTCGCGTGATCGGGCACATCGCATTCTCTCCGGTGACCCTGTCGGACGGCGCGCCGGACTGGTACGGTCTGGGGCCGGTCTCGGTAGCGCCGGCGCACCAGCGGCAAGGCATCGGCCAGGCCCTGATCCGCGAGGGGCTATCCCGGCTGAAAGCGCTGCATGCCCGGGGCTGTTGTCTCGTGGGGCATCCGGGCTACTACGGGCGTTGCGGGTTCCAGAACGTGACCGGACTGGCGCATGCGGGCGTGCCGCCGGAGGCGTTCTTCGTCCTCTCTTTTGACGGGCGCATCCCCCAGGGAACGGTCGCCTTCCACGCGGCGTTCGCCGCGGATGGGCCGCCGGCCGGCGCCGCCGCGCCGCGCGCCTGACGCGCTCTGGCCGCGTCCCAATCTGCCCACGCGTACTCCGCGCAGGAACTTTGGGCGCGCGCAGCACGTCCTATTCTTGTCTGAAGGACGATGATCGCCAAGAGGAGGTTCGACCGATGCATCACGCTCGACCCACGTTGCGCTGGATGGCGCGATGGCTCAGCAGCATAGTCAGCGGCGCATTCTTGCTCATCAGCATGCTGGCGGTTTTCAACGAAGATAAGCCGGCCGGGGCGGCCATCCCGCTCCTGGCGCTCCTCGCGCTGACGATTGTCGGGTGCGGCGCGGCGTGGCGGTGGGAGAAAGCCGGCGGCCTTGCCGTTATCAGCGGCGCGCTTGGCCTGACGGTCGCGGCCTATGCGGCGTCTCTGACCTATGGGCCGGGTTCTTTGAGCGTCCTGCCTGCGCTCGTCTACGGAAGCCCTTTCCTGGTGGTGGGCGTCTTGTTTTGGGCGTCCGGCCAAAGGGCGCCGGCCGGCGCCGCATAGGCCGGCCCGGATGGCGCGCCCTGGCCCCTTAGCCGGACGCGCGCCAGGACGGGTCGGCGCGCAGCGCCTCGTAGCAACGGCGCGTCTGCTCGCCCAGCGGCTCGTCGCCGGCTACCTCGCAGACGCCCTGCAGGACGCCGCCGAACCCCTCTCGGCGCAGGCGCGCCTGCAATTCCTGGGCGTGTGGATCGTCCGGGTGATCGTAGGCCAGGCCGCCGGCGATGCCCCAGGCCAGCCCGGCCGGCGTGATGCCGTGCCGCTCGGCCAGACGCGCCGCCCCGACGAGGCGGTCGCCGGGGGCCAGCTTGCGTAACGGATCGCGCGCCAGCCGGCTGATGGGATCGGCCAGCGCCCGATTGGCGAAACGGGCCAGCAAATCCTGGACATGGCGCCGCATGGCCGGCGGATCGAAGCCGTGCTGCGCGATCAGGGCGCGGCCGGCTTCGTTCAGGGCCGTCTCGACCAGGCCCAGGATGCGCGCGTCGGCCATCGCCTCGTAGCCGTAGGTGTAACCGCGCCGATAGCCGAGGAAGCCCAGGGTCGAATGGCCGGCGTTGTGGATGTAGAGCTTGCGCTCCACATACGCGCCGAAGGGCGAGACCGGCTCCATGCCCACGATGGCCGGGATGGGGCCGACGAAGGCGTCCCGATCTACGGGCAGGATCTTGTACGGCTCGGCGACGATGAGACTGGGGTCGGCGGCGCGCTGCTCGGCGGTGGGGACCGGCGACATGCGGGCGATGACCGCCGGCGCGAAGCCGACGCGCGCCTCCAGCGCGCCGCGCCACGCCTCGGGGAGCGCATCGCGCACGGCCTCGCGCAGGCGTTGCGGCGCATCGTGCAGATTCTCGCACAGGATGATATTCTGCGGCGCGGCCGCGCCGGCCTGCCAGCGGGCCACCAGGCCGGCCGCGATGGGCCGGGCCAGCTCGGTCAAGGCCCGCGCCCCAACGGCCGTCGCCAATAGCGGCGCGACCGCGACCGCGCCGGCGACCGCGTCGGTCTGGCCCAAATGGATGGCGTCGGCCGGCCCGATCTCCAGCTCTTCCAGCCGCGCATCGGCGGCCAGGCGCAGCCGATAACGCCGCCGGCCGGCCAGGGCTTCCACCAGGACTTGATCCACGTCCACAAAGGTCACCGCGTAGCCCGACTCGGTGAACAATTGCCCCAAGAAGCCCCGGCCGACGCTGCCGGCGCCGAAGATCACGGCCGTCTCCCGCTCGCTCATGGCGTTCCTGTTCTCCAGCCCGACTGCGCCCCTTCGCCGCCGGCCTCGGCCGGCCGGCGCGCCCGCGTCTGCCCCTACTATTGCTGCACCAGCTCCCGATCTCCCACGCCGCTGCCA
>CAIQJD010000844.1 GCA_903872005.1 uncultured bacterium
ACCGCAACGCCGACCGCGATCGCCACCCGCGTGGCCCCGACCCCGACCCGCCGACCGGTCTCGCCCACGCCGCTCAACCCGCCGGCCACGCACATCACCCTCAAGGCGACGCTGCGCTGTATTGCTGCCAACCCGGACGGCTCTTACACGGCCTACCTCGGCTATCACAATCCGAACATCTTGACCGTCGTCGTCCCGGTCGGCCCCAAGAACCAGTTCAGCCCGGCTCCCCAGAATCGCGCACAGCCGACCGCATTCGGGCAAGGCGTCCACACCGACGACTTCACCGTCGTATGGGATGGGTCGAAACTGACCTGGACCCTGGAATCCTCCAACCTGGAGCTATCCGCCGCCTCGCCGGCGTGCCAGTGACCGTGACGCCCAAGAATAACCCGTAACGCGTAAGGGGCGGCGAGAAATCTCGCCGCCCCTTACGCGTCTATCCATTGGCTGGTGTAGATCAGTCCGTCAACCGCACCGCCTCGTCCGCATTCTCGAACTCAGCGCCCTCATTCAGGCTCTTGGCGCCGGTACTCGCCACAGAGAAGGCCCACGTCGTCGTCGCGCCGTTCGCCGTCACAGAGACCGTGTAGGTGGCCCCAGCCCGCAACGGAGAGCGGGGGATGATCACGATAGCATCGCGAGCGTTCAAGACCGCCCGTCCCACCGACTGGGCCGCAGCGTCAGGATTGCGGTAATTCGTCTCGTCGAAGATGCAATGCTCCAGCGAGCGAGTGCCTTCCTTGAACGAATGAGCCGTCACCTTGGGGGTCAGCTCGCCGGCTCCAATCTGCAAGATGATCGGCAAGCCGGCCGGCGCAGAGTAACCCGGGCAACTCGTCAACGGATTCGGATTCTCGCCCCAGAACAACCGCTGAGGAACCGTAGCGCCCTCGCCCGGCCATGCCACCGGGAAGCTCACCGCCGAAGAGATCGCCCCCGTCCCACGCGCCACATCCAGCGCCGCACCCATCTGCATCGTTCCGCCGGCCTCGTTATAGATGCCGAACCCAACCCGCTGCAGCGCCGGATCCAACACCCCCACAGCGTGGAAGGGCGCCTGCATCCAGGCATCCACCGCATACACAAAGCCGGCGTTGATATCGTTGCTGGCGACGATGTCGCTGGCCTGCGCCGCCAGCAGACCTTCGCGACTGTACCACTGGTTGCTGTTCTCTTCCGTGTGCTGCAAGACATCATTCTTGGCAATATAGCGAGCGTGCTTCCAGGCGCCGGCGCTCCAACCCATATTCTCCGTGACCGCCGGCAACTTCGCCATGGTCCGATAGTAGTTCACGTAGGTGAGCCAACTGGTCGTCGGGCCGGGCACGGGCGTCGCCGTGCGAGTCGAAGTCGCCGTGGGGACCAGCGTATTCGTCGCCGTCGGTTGCGGCGTATGCGTCGCCGTCGCAGTCGGCTCCGGCGTATGCGTCGCCGTCGGCTGAGGCGTTTCCGTCGCAGTAGGTTCCGGCGTGTTCGAGACATCCGGCTCGCTCGTCTGGGTCGAAAGGGGATCAGGAGTCGCCGTCTCGGTCGGCGTCGCCACGGCATCGGGCGTCCCAGTAGCCATCGGGGAGCCGGCCGGCGTCGGAATCGTCGTCGGGGTGACCTGAGCAACTTCCGTAGGCGTCGGCGACTGCGCGAACGCCGCGCCGCCCAACGAAGAAACGGCGAACCACAGCGCAGCACACATCACCACGATGGCTGCACCCTTGATTCCCCGATATAAGCGTTCGGTCTGCTTGCTATTCATATCCCCACCCCACTATCAATCCCTGTTACTACCGTCAGTAATCGCCCCACATCCCCATGCGTTCGATCCTGACAATACCAGTATGACAGATGCGTGACTTCACTTGTATAGGACTAAGGTACCGCCGGCCCCGGCATGGCATAGGTATTTAGTACTACGCGGCCGGCCGACAGTTACCGGCCAGTGAAATCATTGACACGTGGGGGTTTTGTTGTATAATCACCGCGCGCGCGATGCTTGCGCGCAAAATGCCTGCACCAATCGCACAATGCCGGCTACCCAGAGCCGTCCGTAGCCTTCGGGCGCCGTCGCCCGACACAAGATCGTTTCTGCAAACAAGGGGACTACTTGGCCGATGGACGCGCCGGAGAACAGGCGTAGCGCGGGCGCAAAAGCCGGCCGGCCACTGCCGGCCTGACAGAGTCGTCCAGTCGCCCAGCGATGCCCGCTCTCGGTCGCACATCTACAACTTCATGGGGAGGTAGGCGCAGAAACAGAAAGACAACATTCGGGCCAAGACGCGTAGATTCTGTCCGGCTACGAGCGCCGATCTGGTCACGGCGCTGACCCAAAACGCTTGCGAAGAGACAATTAGGGAGGAGAACGATGACGCGCGTATTTCTCAAAGTGCTCGTAATGGTAGTTATTCTCGGTGTTGCTTTGTCGGGCTGCGCCCCGACCAGCCAGGCCGGCGTCTGCAAAGTCGGCTTCATCAACCACCTCACCGGCGACGCCGCAGCCTATGGCCAAAGCATGAAGAAGGGCATTG
>CAIQJD010000845.1 GCA_903872005.1 uncultured bacterium
CTTCCTCGGCGCCACATTAGCCCTGGCCGGCGTCACCGGCCTGGGCGTCGCCTTCGGCCGGCTCCTCAACGCCCTCGTGCCGGCGCTCTGGATGCAACGCATCGCCGCCGCCGCGTTCGTGATCATGGGCCTCTTCATCCTGATTGAATTCTGGCGCAGCCTCCGTCAACCCCAGGAAGCGGCCTGCGACGCAGTAGTCTGCACGCCAGAAGAAAGCCGCCAGATCAACTGGCGCGCGCTCTCCACCACCTTCGGACTCCTCTTCATCGCCGAATTGGGCGACAAGACCCAACTTGCCGCCCTCAGCATCGCCGGCAAAGCCAGCTCACCCTGGCCCGTCTTCATCGGCGCGGCTGCGGCCCTCACCGTCGTTACCGGCCTCGGCGTCGCCTTCGGGCAAGGTCTTTGTCGCCTCATCCCAGAGCGGACCCTGAAGCTCATCTCGGCCCTGGCCTTCATCATTCTTGGCATCCTCATGTGGATCGGAGTCTTCTGACCAGCAGCGTGCAAGACACGCACTGGCAAGGAACGCCGCTCATGGATACCCGCGAGAACTACCTACACTGCCTCGTAGATGTCGCCAGAGATGCAATCGGCGCGGACGACATCGCCGACATCCTGCTGCGCATCCTGGCGCGCCTCGGCGAAGCCGCTCAAGTCAGTCGCGTCTACATCTTTGAGTACGAGCGCGATTCGGAGGGAATCCACCGCGCCAGCCTGCGCCACGAATGGTGTCGCGCCGGCATCGTCCCGCAAATAGACGACCCCACGATGCAGGACTTCGACTTTGCCGCCGGCGGCTTCGCGCGCTGGTTCGAAGTCCTCGCGCGTGGCAGCCACATCGCCGGCGATGTCACGGACTTGCCGCCCTCCGAGCGCCCCATCCTGCAGGCGCAGGATATCGTCTCGATCCTGGTACTCCCGATCATCACCCGGTCTGAATTGCACGGCATGATCGGCTTTGATGCATGCAACGAGCCGCGTCAATGGGACACCTCTGAAATCGAACTCCTGCGCGTGGCCGCCGATACCATCGCCCAACTGCTTGAGCGCCGGCAGACGGAACACCAGCTCCGCCTGGCCCAATTCTCCATCCAAAAGACCAAAGATCCCATCCTCTGGGCCGCTCCCGATTCGCGCATTCTCTTTGCCAACACCGCCGCCTGCGATCTGCTGGGCTACACGCCCGAAGAAATCACGGCGCTCTACGTCGGTGACATAGACCCCAACATGACGGCCGAGCGTTGGCTAGACTTCTGGCAGATCGTACGACAACGCGGCCGACACTACGCGCGGCCTCAACTGCGTACCCGGCCGGGTCGTCACTTCCCCGCCGAGCTGCACGGCAGCTATCTGGAATTCGAGGGCCAGGAATACTTCATGGCCTTCATCCACGACATCACCGACAGCGAGCGCGCCGAGCAAGAACGCCGCGCCTCTGACGAACGACTCCGGCGCATCACCGAACAATTGCCGGTCGCCGTCTGGACCATGGATCGGGATCTGCGGATCACCTACCACTCTCGCCCACTCACACCCCGGTTACGCAGCCGGTTCGGCCCCTGCGGCCTGGTCGGCCAATATGCCCGCGATGCCTTCAATATCCTCTATGACAGCACTAGAGAAGCTCCAGAAGTCCCGCTGTTGCGTCGCGCGCTCAACGGCGAAACGGTACACTACGAACGAGCCATCGGGGATCAGTTCATCCAGGATGTCTACACACCTTTCAGAGACGCCTTTGGGAATGTCATTGGCGTCATGGCAACCTCTGTAGACGCCACAGAACACCATCAGCTTCAGAATAGCGCGGCGCAGATGCTGCGGATGGAAGCCCTCAGCCGGCTCGCCGGCGGAGTGGCCCACGACTTCCGCAACATCCTCACCTGCATCACCGCCAATCTCACCTTCATCGAAGGTGACGTCCCGCCACACCAGCACAGTGTCATCGCAGAAACGATGCAAGCGGCCCAGCGCGCCGCCAGCCTGACGCGGCAACTCCTCGCCTTTGCCAGTCAATCTCAATCCATCACGCAGCCGCTCGACCTCAACAGTATCGCGCGCGAGGCAACGTCGCTGGTGCGCGCCGCCACGATGCAGAATGCCGTCATCCTGGAGCAACTGGAGCCAGAACTTCCTTTCGTGAAGGCCGATGGCGAACAATTGCATCGGGTCATCATGAACCTGCTGCTCAACGCACATGACGCCATCCAGCAGGCCGCCACGCTACCCGACGCCGCCGGACAGCCCCACACGATCAAGATCAGCACCCAGACAGCCATCATGGATGAGCCTATGGCCGAGCTACACCATAGCCGGCGGCCGGGGAGGTTCGTCCGCATCAGCGTCCACGATGACGGCATTGGCATTCCGCCCGACATCCAGAGCCGCCTGTTCGAGCCATTCTTCACCAC
>CAIQJD010000846.1 GCA_903872005.1 uncultured bacterium
ACAATGACATGCATAGCTTCATGCGTCCGTACCTGAAAGCCATCACGGCGCGGCTGGCGCATCTGGCTCCGCCGGCGCGGGTGGCGCCGGCGCTCTTGACCGCCACCGATCAGATGATCGCGATGACCGGCCGGCAGGAGACGAATGATGTCGTCTTCTGGCGCGCCTTTGAGGCGTTGGTGGGCGCGCCGACCGAGCCGATGCGGCGTGTAGCTGACGAATTCTATATGCAGGACTTCCCGAAGTTGCGCCAATACACCGGCCGCCGGCCGGCGGCGCGTCCGTTGGTGGAACGGGTCCTGGGGCTGGGGCGCAAGGCGGTGATCGCCACCAATCCGCTCTTCCCGCGCGCGGCGGTGTTGCAGCGGATGGAATGGGCCGGCGTGGATGGCCTCCCCTTCGCGTTGGTGACGGTCCACGAAAACATGCACACGACCAAGCCGAATCCCGAGTACTATGCTGAGATTGCCAGCATGATCGGAACGCCGCCGGCGCGCTGCCTGATGATTGGCGATGATCGGGACATGGATGAGCCGGCGGCGCACACGGGCATGCGCTTCTTCTGGGTGCAGGCAGCCGGCCCCTTCGACGAGACGCGCGGCGACCTGACGCATCTGGATGGGCTGATCGCCGGCGGTCTCCTGGATCGCTGAGGCTGGCGTCAGGCCGCGCCGGGGGACGCCGGCAGCGTGAAAGGGGTCTCGGACTGCGCCAGCGTTTCCTCTTCCTGACCTTCCTGGCCCAGGAAGAGCCGTGCCAATGCCAGGTAGGGGCGTGTCTCGCCGGCCGGCGGGGCTGGCCGCAAGTGCAGCGTAACCTCGGTGGGCGAGTCGGTCGTTCCCATCACCAACATCTGCGCGACCGGCCGTCCGTCTGGATCGAGGATGACCAGTTCCAGATAGGGCGGTGGGTCCGCGAGGTCAGCCGTTTCCACGTGAAGATGCGCGCGCCGGCGGTCGGCTGCCGGCGCGACGCGCAACGCGCGAATTTGTGGTGCAGGCATGCGCGAAGTCTCCCCTACTGTCCGGCCGGCGAGACGCCCGTCCCGGTGACCGCCAGGGTGAAGCTGCCGGTATATTGGCCGGTCTGATCCACCACGATGTAGTAGACACCCGCAACATTGAAATTCCCTACCCAGACCAGCGCGCCTCGGGCGCCTTCGTTGGGCGCGCCGCGGCCGGTGGGATTCTCGCGCTTTTCCTGCACCCAACGCTGCACATCGTCCTGCGTCCAGACCGAGAAGGCGATGGCATCCGGCGGGTTCACTGACATCTGCGCGATGATAGGCGAGTTGTCGCCGGCATAGTGGAACGCATACCAGATGCGTTGGCCGGCGCTCATGAATTGCTGCGCGCCATTGATTCGCAGCGCCTGATCCGGCCCGCCGCCGGCCGTCGGCGCGCCAGAGCCGGCGCCATCCGGCGGCGTCCATTGCCAGGTGAGGCCATAGCTGGTGAGCATGGCCATGGCCGGGAATTCAATGGTTCCCAGGCCCAGGCCGGCCACGGCTTCAGCCGGCGCGCCATCGGATGGCTCGACGCGATAGGCCGGCGCGATCTCGCTCATCACGAAGCTGCCGGCGTATGGCTCGCCGGGCTTGGCTTCCGTTCCCAGATAGCCGTAGATTGTCCGCACGTCCGTGGCGGCCAGTCGCACCGGCGCGCCGACCAGGCGATTGCCGGCCGCGTCGAGGACGTCCACGAAGATGTGATGTTTGCCGGCAAAGGGTTCATCATTTACGTCGAACCATTGTCCGCGCACCAGCCGCCAATAGCCCTGGCCGGCCTGGCGTTGGGCCGGGATCACGTAGGCGCCGCGCGCGGTCAGGCGCGTATCCCAGACAATCGGCTTGAGGGCGGTGGTGGCGGTCGCCGTTGGCGCTGGCCGTGGCGGAGCCGGCGGCAGCGGCGTCGCTGTCGGCGGCGTAGTCGCGGTGGCGGTCGGCGCAGGCGTGAAGGTCGCCGAGGGCGGCGCGACCGTCGGCGTGGCGCTGGGCGGCACGGGCGTATGCGTCGGCAACGGCGTCGGCGAGGCGACGACCGGTGTGGCTGTCGAGGCCGGCGGCTGCGTCGGGGGCGCGGTCGGCGGGATTGTTGCGGTCCAGGTGGCGACGGTGCGTTGGAGTGTGGGCGGCGCCGTGGGCGGGATAGACTGGCGGCAGCCGGCGAGCGCGACAGTGGCGACGATGAGCAGGATTGCCAGATTCAATAGCCGGGGAGATGGTCTGCGTTGTCCGATCATGCGCGTTGGCCTCCTGAAAGCGGCGATTTCACAGGAATTTCGCCATCAGCAATTCGTCGTAGTATACGCCCTCATGGCAGAGCGTTTTGGGATCCGTGCCGTAAACCTCGAATCCGCAGCGGGTGTAGCAGCGGATCGCCGGCGCGTTGTTGGTCACCACGCCCAATGTCGCCAGGATGATCCCGTGTTCGCGACCCCAGGCGCAGCAGCCTTCCAGTAGCGCCTCGGCCAGACCCAGGTTGCGCCACGCGGCGCGGACGTAGACGCCCCAGATGTCGGCGCGATGACGCGTCTTCGGCCAGTGGCCGCGCACGAAGCCGGCCATGCCGACCAACTGATCGCCGGCGGCCGCGACGCAGATCACGCCGGATGCGGCTTGCGCGTAGCTTGTGATGCGCGCCGCCCAGACTTCAGGGGGATCGGCCGCGGTCGCCGCAACGTCGGCAGAGAAGGCGGTCGGGTTCAGCGTCAGCGCCTCCAGGCGCAGGGCGCGCACAGATGCGGCGTCGGCCGCGCCCGCCGGCCGAATGGCAACCGGCCCCTGGGAT
Organism: uncultured bacterium; assembly: GCA_903872005.1. The sequence continues at coordinate 2,790 of CAIQJD010000846.1, forward strand.
GTGGATATCACGGGACTCATCACGTGTCGGGACTCTCCTGAACGGGACAGGTCGTCAGCATCCAGGGGTATTATACACCCAATCGGGCCGGCGCGGCAATCGCAGAGGCCGGCAAAAAGGCTTGTCATTTTCGCTATCTGAGGGTATAATCTACTTTCGGCTCTTATGTAGCCCAACTCACACAGGATGAGGCGCATTGGCTCCGCTCTTCCCATTCACAGCGATTGTCGGACAAGAGAAGATGAAGCTGGCGTTGGCGCTGAATGCCATCAGCCCGCAAATTGGCGGCGTCTTGATTCGTGGCGAGCGCGGCACGGCGAAATCTACCGCGTCGCGCGCGCTGGCCGCGTTGCTGCCGGCCATCCGCGTGGTCAGCGACTGCCGCTTTTCGTGCAACCCGGATCAGCCGGAGACGTTGTGCGATGAGTGCGTGGCGCGCATCGCGGCCGGCGAGACG